>JAFGUR010000068.1 GCA_016938425.1 Fusobacteriaceae bacterium | reverse complement strand
ATAACACAAGAAACAGATTATGCTTTTAGAATTTTACTTTTTTTAGGGAATCTTGGAGTAGGAAAAAAAGTTGATGCTAAAACAATTTCAGAAGCTGAAGGAGTAACTCTTAGATTTACGCTGAAAATACTAAGAAAACTTACTATTGGAAAATTTGTAATTTCTTTTAGAGGTGTTAATGGTGGATATGCCCTAGATAAAGAACCTAAAGAGATTACTATGAAATCAGTTATTGAAACTATTGAAGGTCCTATTTTTTTCAATAAATGTCTAGATGAATCTACAAATTGCAATTTGGGAAGGTCTTCTACTTGTAAACTTCACAAAACTTTTGGAAGCATTCAATCTACAATTATAAAAGATTTAGAAAAAAGAACTTTAAAAGATATACTATCTTTACAATAAAAAATAGAGAATTATTTTCTATTTTAGAAATTGGAAATTTACTAAAAAAAATGAAAGCATTTTTTAGTTTGCTTTCATTTTTTTATTTATTAAATTTACAAAAAGACAATAAAAATAGCTCACCAAAATTTTGATTCGTACTTATTACATTAAGATTTATAATTTCCTATAAATATATAAAATATTCTTAGAAATAATGTTCTAAGAATATTTTGTATAAGATTATAGGTTCTGTTCTATTGTCTAATTTCACCTTTATATTTTTTACTAATTGTTTCTAAAATCATATTTATAGTATTAGTTACTTCTTCTTCTGTAAGAGTTCCTTTTTTACTTCTAAGTAAGATATTAATAGCTACAGATTTTTTAGTATTTTCTATTTTTTCTCCTTCATAAACATCAAATAATTCTACTTTCTCAATCAAATCTGATATTTTTGAAATTTCTGATAGCATAGAACCTACTAAAATTTCTTTATCTAAAACTATTGCTAAGTCTCTCTCTACTGCCGGATATTTTACTATTCCTTCATACTTAATTTTCTTACTAGCATATTTATTTAAAGTTTCAGCATCAAATTCAGCAATATTTACTCTATATTTTTTTATATCTAAATTATCTGCTACATCTGGATGAATCTCTCCATAAGTTCCTAATAAATCTTTTCCAACTTTTATATCTACTGCTCTACCCGGATGGAATGATTGGTTTTCACTTCTGTATACTTGATATTTTTTAAGTCCTATTCCTTCTAAGAATCCCTCTACGTAAGCTTTTAAATCATAAAAATCATAACTTTCAGGTTTTACATTCCATAATTCTTTATCTTTTTTCCCTGCTACAGCTATTCCAACTTTTACTTTTTCATCTGCCAATTTTGAATCTTCTTTTCCTAGATAAACTCTTCCAACTTCAAATAAATTCAAGTCAAATATATTTCTATTAAAGTTATCTCTAACATTAGATAATAAAGAATAAATTAGTGTTGGTCTCATTATAACCATATCTTCTGATATAGGATTCATAATTTCTATCGCATTATTAACTTCCATTTTTATTTTTTGAGTTGCATCTTTAGGAATAAAAGAATAGTTTATTACTTCTTGCAAGCCTATATCAACTAATTTTCTTTTATAACCATCTACAATTTCAGTTTCCTTAAATACTTCTCCACCTTTTATATTTTCAATAGGCATTTTAGCTTCAATATTTGCAAATCCATACATTCTTATTACTTCTTCATATAAATCTGCTGGTCTTGTCAAATCTTCTCTATAAGATGGAGGAGTTACCGTTAAAATTCCATTATTATTAGAAATAATTTCTATACTTAAAGAAGTTAAAATATCTCCAACTTGCTCTAGTGTTAAAGTTTTTCCAATAAATTTATTTAATTTAGCTAAATCTAAATTTATCTCTCTTTTTTGATATTTATTATGATATTTTTCAGATATACCATATAAAATTTCTCCACCAGCAATCTCTTGAATTAAAGAAGCTACTCTATTTAGAACAACCTCTGCATCTTCTAAATCTACTCCTCTTTCAAATCTATAAGATGAATCTGAAGAAAGTCCTAATCTTTTTGAAGTTTTTCTTATTGAATAAGTATCAAAATGAGCAACTTCTAATAAAATATCTGTAGTTCCTTCGTCTATTGAAGAATTTTTTCCACCCATTATTCCTGCTATAGCCAACGCTTTTCCACCATCTGCTATAACTAATTCTCCTGCTTCAAGTGTTCTTTCTTCATTATCTAAAGTAATTATTTTTTCTCCATCTTTTGCTTCTCTTACAATTATTTTATTTCCACTTACTTTATTTAAATCAAAAGCATGTAAAGGGTGATTATATTCCATCATAACAAAGTTTGTTGCATCAACAACATTATTTATTGGGTTTAATCCAATTGATTTCAATCTGTCTTGAAGCCATTTTGGCGATTCACTTATTTTTAAATTTCTAATAATTTTAGCCGAATATCTTCTACACTTTTCTTTAGCTAAAATATCCACTCCTATTACATCAGAAGTTGCTTCATTTACTGTGTTAAGAATAACTTTTGGATATTTAACTTTTCTTTTATAGTAAGCTGATATTTCTCTAGCTATTCCTATATGAGATAAACAATCTGGTCTATTAGGAGTTATTTCTAATTCAAAAACAACATCATCTATACTTAAATATTTTCTTAATTCTTCTCCCACTGGTGCATCTTCTGGAAGTATTATTATTCCTTCATGACTTTCACCAATTCCTAATTCTCTTTCAGAACAAAGCATTCCACACGACTCTATTCCTCTAACTTTTGCTTTTTTAATTTTAAACTCTCCTGGCAATTCTGCACCTATAGTTGCTACAGCTACTTTATCCCCTAATTTATGATTTGTAGCTCCACACACTATTTGCAATACTACTTCATGCCCAATATCAACTTTCAAAAGAGTTAATTTTTCTGATTCAGGATGTTTCCCGTACTCTATAATTTGACCAATATAAACTTTATCTAAAAATTTACCTTTTTCATCTATAGCTTCTACTTCTTGCCCTATCATTGTTAAAGCTTCTTCTAAATCATTTATACTTTCATTTATATCAACATATTGCTTTAACCAATTTAACGAAATTAACATATTTTCCTCCAACTACTTTTTAAATTGTTTTAAAAATCTCATATCATTTTCATAAAATGCTCTTAAATCATCTATCCCATGTCTAAGCATTGTAGTTCTTTCAATTCCTATACCAAAAGCAAATCCACTTACTTTTTCAGAATCAAATCCACCTTCTTTTAATACTTCTGGATCAACCATACCACATCCCATAATTTCAAGCCATCCAGTTCCTTTACAAAGTCTACATCCTTTTCCACCACAAACTACGCATTCTACATCCATTTCTGCAGAAGGTTCTGTAAATGGGAAAAAATGAGGTCTAAACCTTACTTTTCTTTCTCCAAATACTTTGCTAACAAATTCTGTTAAAATAGCTTTTAAATTAGCAAAAGAAATATTTTCTCCTACCATTAATCCTTCCATTTGGTGAAACATTGGTGTATGAGAAATATCATAATCTGACCTGTAAACTTTACCTGTACAAATCATTCTAAAAGGTGCTTCCCTATCTTTCATATATCTTATCTGAACTGGAGAAGTATGTGTCCTCAACACAACATCTGATTTTATATAAAATGTATCTTGCAAATCTCTTGAAGAATGAGTTTCTGGAATATTTAAAGCATCAAAGTTAAAATATGTTTCTTCTATTTCTGGCCCATCTGCAACATCAAATCCCATTTCTCTAAATATCTCTTTTATAAAAAGTTCTGTTTCTGTAACTGGGTGTAATCCACCTTTAGTTATTTTTCTTCCCGGTAATGTTATATCAATAGTTTCTGTTTCTAGTTGACGTTTTCTTTGAATTTCATTTAAGAAATTAAATTTTAAATCTATTTCCTCACTAATTTTTTCTTTAACATCATTTACTAATTTACCAATTAAAGGTCTTTCTTCATTAGAAAGGTCTTTCATTCCCTTCATTAACTCAGTAATTTCACCTTTTTTACCTAAATATTTAATCCTTAAATCATCTAATTGTTTTAAATCCTCTGTTTTTTGGATTTCAGCTAGTCCACTATTTTGTAGAGCTTCTAACCTATCTCTCATTATTCCTCCTACTTGCATATTCAATCTATTCTTCTATGTTTAAAATTAATATTTCCATTTTCTAAAGTTAGTATTCCATAATTTCCATCCCTTGCAGCTCCTGGATTAATATAATGTATACTATTTTCAACTTCATAATAAGGTATATGTGTATGTCCAAAAACTACGATATTTTTGGCTTTTTTTTCTGCATCTTTTTTTAATAAACTCATTGTAGATTTCACGTTATATAAATGTCCATGAGTTAATAATAATTTAAATTTTTCTATTTCAAATTCTAATATGTCATCATTTCTTGAATCATAAAAGTCACAATTACCTCTAACTATATAAAATTTAGGACCAGTTATCAAATATGATAATTCTTCTGCATCTTTAGAATGGTCTCCACCGCATAAAACTATATCTGGATTTTCTAGCTCCACCATTTTTATTATATTATTAAGACTTAAATGACTATCTGAAAAAATAAGTATTTTCATTTTAAACTCCTAAGCTATAAAAATTGGTATACTAGAATTTTCTAATATTTTTACACCAAATTTTCCTGTTAATCTTTCAACTAAAAAATTGTATCTTAAATTCCCCATAATTAACATATCATATTTTTCTTCATATTCTTTAATATTCCCAATAACTTCTTCAAATTTTCTATTAATTTGTATATTTTTAAGTTCTAAATATTCTTTTAATAATTGATCTAAAGGTTCTTCTTTTCCAAAAGTCAAAGAATCAAAATTATATATTTCATTGAAATTGTTTACAAAAGTCATTAAAGAAGAATTAGCTCTAATCCCGTTGTCATCTAAGAAAAGTGGTTTTTCAAATTTACTAAATATTTTATTTGGCACTAAAATTATTGGTTTAGTATGAAACTTCAATATTGTCTTCAAATTTGAATTTATATATTCTCCTTTAGAGATAATAAGCATATCAAAGGCCTTCATTTTTTCAGATATTTTTTCTAGCCCTATACCATCTTCAATAATAAATTTACCAGAAGGATAACTTTCACTATATTTAGTTTTTATTTCCTTTGCTTTTTTTTCCTCAACTGCTTCCCATTCTTTCATAGCAAACCCATTTGAACTATCAATTATAATTCCTTCAGCCATTGGAGGAACTACTTCATATTTTCTAATATCTTTAATATAAATTCCAACAACTTCTACATCAAATTTTTCTTGAAAAATTTGTGAATATCTTATTAAACTTTCTGACTCTCCCAGATTTTCAAAAGCAATTAAAATTCTTTTTAACATTTTTACTCCTCCTTCGGAAAATTAAAATTATGTCCTTTTACAAAAGTATAACATTTTAATTTTGAAACAATTTTCATTTCATACTCTGACAATTACATTTATTTTTTGCTTCTCTCCATTTTATCACAATAATTCATGATTTTAAAGTTATTTTTCTTTAAATTCAAGTTTTATATAAAAAATGTTGAAGATCCCGCTTATATTTAATAATCTTTTAATTAAGGACAAAAAAGAACCTAATTTATCCATTGCATTTATTCTCTTAAATTCATAATTTCATATAAATACAAAAACTAGACTACTATTATTAAATTTATATTTATAACTTTAATGAATATAAAAGAAAATACAGGAATTCTAAAAAATGATTTTTCAGATTATTCCTGCATTTTATATTTCAATGTTAATCAAATAACATTAAGATTTTACTCTTTTTCTATTTAATTTTATAATTTAAATAATAATTCTTCGTATGTAGGAAATGGCCATGATTTTTTATCTACTAATTTTTCTAATTCATCAGCAAATGTTCTTAATTCAGCCATTTTTGCAAATACTTTTTCTCTATAGAATTTAGCTCTATCATAAGCGTCAGCTATATCTACAGCTTCTTCTAATAATTTTTCTAATTCTACTTCTTTTTGTTTTAAGTTTTTTAAATTTTCAAGTATAGCTTTTAAGTTTCTTTTTTGTGGTAATAATAAAGTTTCACTTTCAGCCATTGCTTCTTTAATCTCATTTATAGATTTAGCTAATTTCAAAGCATATTCATTAGCTGCTGGGAATATTTGAGATTTTGTCATTTGAATCATTACATTAGCTTCAATATTTATTTCTTTTGAATATGTTTCAGCATAAATAGTAAATCTTGATTGTAACTCTTCTTTACTTAATACTTTTTGGTTAGCAAATAATTCAATTGATTTGTCATCAATTATTGCTGGTAATGTTGATACTGTATCTTTATGATTTGCTAAACCTCTTTTTGTAGCTTCAACAACCCATTCTTCTGAATATCCATTTCCATTAAATACAATTCTTTTATGTTTTTTATAAGATTCTGATATTAAATCGCTTATAGCTTTGTTTAAATCAGACGCTCCTTCTAATTTTTCTGCAAATTCACATAATACTTGTGCAACTGCTGTATTTAATGTTACATTTGGTCCTGATATTGAGTTTGAAGAACCAACCATTCTAAATTCAAATTTATTTCCTGTGAAAGCAAATGGAGACGTTCTATTTCTATCTGTTAAATCTTTAGGTAATTTTGGTAATGAATCTACACCAATTTCTAAGAATTGTTTAGCTTTAGTTTCTCCTTCTGTTCCATCAGCTATAGCATCTAAAATGCTAGATAATTGATCTCCCAAGAAAATTGAAATAATTGCTGGTGGAGCTTCATGCCCTCCTAATCTATGATCATTTCCTGCTGTTGCAGCTGACATTCTTAAAAGTTCTTGGTATCTGTCTACTGCTTCTATTACTGCAGTTAAAAATACTAAGAATTGAGCATTATCTTTTGGATTATCTCCCGGTTCTAATAAGTTAATTCCATCATTAGTAGCCATTGACCAGTTGTTATGTTTACCTGAACCGTTTACTCCTGCAAATGGTTTTTCATGAAGTAAAGCAGCTAAATTATGTCTATTAGCAACTCTTTCAATTGTTTCCATTACTAAGTGGTTTTGGTCTGCTGCTTGGTTAGCTTGAGAGAAAACAACTGCTATTTCAAATTGATTTGGTGCAACTTCAAGATGTTTAGTTTTTGATGGTACAGATAATTTCCATAATTCAAAATCTAACTCTTTCATGAAGTGTGATACTCTCTCTTTTATTTTTCCGAAATAATGGTCATTTAATTCTTGCCCTTTTGAAGGTGCTGCTCCTAGAACTGTTCTTCTAGCTAACATTAAGTCTGATCTTTTTTCAAAATATTCTCTATCTACTAAGAAATATTCTTGTTCAGCTCCTACTGTTGTTGTAACACTTTTAGATGTTTTATTACCTAAAGTTTTTAATAATCTTGTAGCTGCTGTATCTAATGAACTCATTGCTCTTAATAAAGGTACTTTTTTGTCTAAAGCTTCTCCTGTATAAGATACAAAAGCAGTTGGTATATATAAAGTTATAGTTCCTGTGTTATCAGTTTTTAAGAAACAAGGTGATGTTGTATCCCAAGCAGTATATCCTCTAGCTTCATAAGTATCTCTTAACCCACCATTTGGGAATGATGATGCATCTGGTTCTCCTTTAATTAATTCTTTACCAGAAAATTCTAATAAAACTCCACCATCTTCAGTTGGATTTATAAATGAATCATGTTTTTCTGCTGTTAAACCTGTTAAAGGTTGAAACCAGTGAGTAAAATGTGTAGCTCCATTTCCAATTGCCCAATCTTTAATAGCATTAGCAATTACTTCTGCTACATTTAATGTTAACTCCATTTCTCCTGCTTGTACTCTTTTAAATTCTTTGTATATAGATTTAGGTACACTAGCTTTTAATCTTCTATCTCCAAAACAATATTCTCCGTACATTTCCTCTAAGCTAGTTACTGTAAAATCAATATTTTTTGCCATAACCCTTGCCTCCTTGATTTGTTATTTGGATATATTAAACACTATTTTTTAATTTACTTCAAATATACTATATATATTTTAACTATGCATACAAGAAATGACTATTTTTCTAGTCTTTTTTTTAAAAAAATAAGTTAAATTCAAACAAATTATATTTTTAAATCTAGAAAATCTAGAAAATTACTTTTATATATTT
>JAFGUR010000067.1 GCA_016938425.1 Fusobacteriaceae bacterium | reverse complement strand
TAAAGTAGGATTCTTTCTGTAGTAGTTGTTTTACCAGCATCAATATGAGCCATGATACCGATATTTCTAGTCATTTCTAATGAAACTTCTCTAGCCATTTTACAGCTTCCTCCTCTAAATAAAAATTATATTAATTACCATTTGTAATGTGCGAAAGCTCTGTTTGCTTCTGCCATTTTGTATGTATCTTCTTTTTTCTTAATAGCTCCACCTTCATTGTTTGAAGCTGCTATTAATTCAGCTGTTAATTTTTCAATCATTCCATACTCTTTTCTTGATCTAGTATTAGAAATAATCCATCTTAACGCTAAAGTTAATTGTCTCTCAGTTCTTACTTCAACTGGTACTTGGTAAGTAGATCCTCCAATTCTTCTTGATCTTACTTCTAGTTGAGGTTTTACATTTTCTAAAGCTGTTTTGAATACATCATATCCAGCTTTCCCTGTTTTCTCTTCTATTAAATCCATTGCTGTATAGAATATATTCTCAGCGATTGATTTTTTCCCATCTACCATTAAAGCATTTACAAATTTAGTTACAATTTTATCAGAGTATCTTGCATCAGGCAATACATCTCTTTTAACTGCTGCTCTTCTTCTTGACATTGATTAATTCACCTCCTAATTACCCTTTCTTCGCTCCATATTTAGATCTACTTTGTTTTCTGTTTGCAACACCAGCTGTATCTAGCGCTCCTCTTACTATTTTATATCTTACCCCTGGTAAATCTTTTGTTCTTCCTCCTCTAACAAGTACTATACTATGTTCTTGTAGATTATGTCCTATACCTGGAATGTAAGCTGTTACTTCTATACCATTTGTTAATCTTACTCTGGCAACTTTTCTTAACGCTGAGTTTGGTTTTTTAGGTGTAGTAGTATAAACTCTCACACAAACCCCTCTTCTTTGTGGGTTAGCTTGTAAAGCTGGTGATTTTTCAGTTTTAGCTAATTTGTTTCTTCCAAATCTAACTAATTGGTTTATAGTAGGCATGTACTTAAACCTCCTTTCAATTTTTTTATATGTTTATTTTTTACATAACTTTTCAATTATACTTATGAAACCTCAAAAAGTCAACGGTTTTTTAATAGTAAACCTTTGATTATTTTAAAGCTCAAATTGTATAAGTTTTGTACGTTAGCATTAAATTTTATCATTTTAATTATTTTTTGTCAAATAAATTAAGAGAGATTTTGAAAAATCTCTCCTTAACTTTGAAAAATATTAATTTCCTAGCTCTTTCAACTCTTTCTCTATTTCTTCCCACTTTTCCATTAATTCAAATATCAAATTATCTTTATCATCTATTTTTTCTTGTAATTCCATCAATAATCCAACATCATTTTTTCTTCCTGCTACTTCATATTCTTTCAATAACTCTTCTTTATTTTTTTCTAGTTTTTCTATTTCTTCTTCTAGTTTCTCCAACTGTTTTACCAATGAGTTTATTCTATTTTTATTTTTCTTCTGCTCTTCGTAATCATTTGTTAATATTTTTTCTTCTTTTTTCTCTTTATTACTATTTTTATAGTCATTATAATCACCTTTAAATAAATATGCTCCATCTTCTGTTATGTGATATATTTTATTAACAATACTTTCTAAAAAATATCTGTCATGTGAAACAATTATTAAGGTTCCATCATAGTCTTCAAGAGATTCTTCCAATACTTCTCTTGAATATATATCTAAATGATTTGTCGGCTCATCTAATATTAATAAATTTGGTTTATCCTTCATTAACTTCATAAAAGAAATTCTTGCTCTTTCTCCACCACTTAAAGATGATATTTTTTTGTCAACTTCATCTTCTCCAAACAGAAATCCTCCAGCCATTCTTCTAGCATCTTCTTCTGACAGAGGAAAACTGTCTAAAATTTCCTCCAGTATTGTATTATTTCTATTAATATTTTGATGTTCTTGATCATAGTAAGCTATATCCAGTTTTTCTCCATACTCAATAGTTCCACTGTCATAAGTTTCTAAATCATTTATAATTTTAAGTAATGTTGATTTTCCTACACCATTTTTACCTATAAGACCTATCCTATCACCTTTAAATACATCTATGTCTAAATTTGAAAATATTTTTTTCCCTTCAAAACTTTTGGTTAATCTTTTTATCTTCAGAACTTTATCAGTACTAGCTCTTTTTGCCTCAAATTTCAACTTAATTTTTCTTACATTAACAACAGGATTATCCAATTTTTCCATTCTATTTAATAATGATTCTCTTCCTCTTGCTTGTTTAGATTTGATTCCTGCTCTATATCTTTCAATATATTCTTCCATTTTAGCAATCTTCTCTTGTTCTTTTTCATAAGATTTCATAGCACCACTAAGATAAATTTCTTTTTGAACTACATAATCATCAAAATTACCTTTATAAAAATTTATCGACTTTCTTTCTATTTCATAAACTGTCTTAACTACATTATTTAAAAAATATCTATCATGTGATATTAGTATAAAAGCTTTATTATAAGTTTTTAAAAACTCTTCTAGCCATTCAATTGCATTTATATCTAAATGGTTTGTGGGCTCGTCCAATATTAGTAGTTCTGGTTCTCTTAATAAAATTTTTCCTAATGCTACCCTTGATTTTTGACCTCCACTCAAGTCCCCAACTCTTTGATTGTAAAGCTCTTGGGGGAAATTTAATCCTGTTAAGATCTGTTTTACTTTATACTCCAAAGAATAACCTTCTTCTTTTTCATATCTAACTGTTAATATTGACAATTCTTCCATAATTTCATCAAATTTATCAAGTTCTTCTGCTAACCTATGATTCAAAATTTCTATTTTTTTATGATCTTCTAAGACATCACTATAGACAGATAATATCTCATTAAAAACTGTATTTTCTTCATTCAAATCAAAATTTTGTGATAAATAGCCAATATTAATATTTCCTTTTTTAGTTATTGTTCCATAAACATTTTTTTCATCACAATCATGGGTTTCCTCACCTAAAATCATTTTTACTAATGTTGTTTTCCCAGCTCCATTTTGACCTATTAACCCTATTTTATCTTTCTCATCTATGGAAAAACTTATATTTTTCAATACATATTCCCCTGAAAATCCTTTGTATATGTTATTAAATTGTATTAATGCCATCTAAAATATTCCCTTCTCAATGTTTTTTATAATTTTATCAGCAATATCTGATTTTGAAAAGATTAAATTATTTTTTCTTTCCCTTTTCTCTTTTTTCAATTTTCATTAAAATTTTGTATGTTATTATTCCTGTTAATGCTAAACCTATAAAAAATAATAAATAACCAATAAATATATTGTGGGATCCTATAAAAGTTGTAAATTCAGACATTCCAAAAATTCCTGCAATTAAATTTAAAGGCAAGAAAATTATATTTATAATAGTTAATTTTTTCATCAATTGATTCATATTATTATTAACTATTGATGCCCTCGCATCCATTAAGCCCGAAAAAACTTCTGAATAAATCTCTGCCTGTTTTAATGCTTGTTCATTTTCTATTTTTAAGTTTTCTAAAGAGTTAATAGTAGTTTCTGTAAAATTATTCTTTTTAGAATACAGGTGTAATTTAACTATTGCATCATAATTCAAAGCTAAAGAACTTTGATAATATATTAAACTTTCACTCAAATTAAACATTTGAACAAGATATTTATTCTCCATAGAAGTATTCATTTTTCTCTCAATTTCTTTAGACATAGCTTTAGTAATTTTCAAATGTTGTCCATAATGCTTTATAGTAAACTCCATAAATCTTAGTATTATGTCAAAACTATTTTTGTATTTTATTTTATTTATTCTAAAATACTCAAAGTCGTAATCTGTAATAAGTATTATCTTTGTATACCTAACAAAAAATCCAATAGACGATATTTCAAAATCACTTTTATTCATAAAGGTTCTTGGATATTTCCAAATAAAGAAAAATTTCTCTTCATCATCTAATCTTGGTAATTCTTCTTCATCTAGCGAGCTTGATATATCATGGTCACTTATATCAAAGTTTTCTTTTATGATTTTTTTTTCTTCTAATGTTGGTTTTATAAATACCAAAATATCTCCATTTTCTTCCATTTCTTGAAGGTACCCATCATTTAGTATATACTCAATCTTCATAAAATTCCTCCCATGATAAAATTCCAACACTTTTCAATTAATTTTACCACAATTTTTATTATTTTTTAATTTTTTTATGCTATCATTTGATTTTAATATACTAAAAACATCATTGTTATTCTTTATATTAATAGTTAACATTTATAGTATGTATTTGATTAATATCTATAATATAGTAAAATGATAATGAAATAATAAAAGGAGGAGAGTCAATGTCTGTTAAAAAACTAAAAATTAATTTAGGTTTAGCAATTCTTATTTCTATGATTTTGGGTATTCTTTGTGGAATTATAATACAAAAAATTCCAGGATTTGTTGAACATTATGGGTATATTTTTGAAAAATTAGGTGATGTTTTTATTCACAGTATTAAAATGATGGTAATTCCTTTAGTTTGTGTATCAATAATTTTAGGAGCTTCATCTTTAGGAGAAACTAAATCTGCTGGAAAAGTTGGGATAGGAACTTTTGTCTATTACTTAGGAACTACTGCTGTTGCTGTTGTTATCGGATTAATATTTGGAGAAGTATTTAAACCTGGTGTTGGTTTAAGTGAAAGCTCTTTGCCTAAAGAATTTTTAGACGGTGTGTCACAGTACGCTGATAAAGGAGAAATTCCTGGGTTTTGGGATACTATTTTAGGAATTATCCCTACTAATCCTATTGCTAGTTTAGTTAATGGGAATATATTACAAATTCTTTTCTTCAGTGTATTTTTAGGAATTGCTATTTCTAAACTTCCTAAATCAAATAGAGATTCTGTTGTAAATATTTTAAACGGATTCAACGATGCCATGATATGGATGATTTTAAAAGTTATGGTAATTGCGCCAATAGGTGTTTTCGGACTTATGGCTAGTGCTGTTGCAACTTTTGGATATGAAGTTTTAGGATTAGTATTAAAATTATTAGTTGTATATACTGGTGCTTTATTATTACATACATTTGGTGTTTATTCATTATTTGTTAAAATGTTCTCAAAAACTTCACCTATTCTATTTATTAAAAAAATATATAAAGCTCAAATCGTTGCAATTTCTACTGCTTCATCAATGGCAACTTTACCTGTAACAATGGAAGTTTGTGAAGAGGACTTAGGTGTTTCTAATGAGACAACATCATTTGTTTTACCATTAGGAGCCACTATTAACATGGATGGAAATGCTATTTATTATGCTTTAGTTGCTGTATTCTTTGCTCAAATGTATGGTATCACTTTAGGAATCCCTCAATATATTGCAATTATTATAACTGCAACTATTGGTTCTATTGGTCAAGCTGGTGTACCAGGACCATCTTTACTTGTTGTTGCTGTATTATTAGCTGCAAACTTGCCTATTAATGCACTACCACTATTATTCGGTGTTGATAGAATCTTTGATATGATGAGAACTGCTGTTAATATAACTGGAGATGCTTCTTGTGCTGTAGCAATGGAAAATTTAAAAAATAAATAAAATAAGGGAGCCTGTAATCTTTTTTGTGTAAATAGAAATTCTTCTAAGTTGGTTTTTTGTTTTTTTATTTTAACTATAGTTAAAATCTATCTTC
>JAFGUR010000066.1 GCA_016938425.1 Fusobacteriaceae bacterium | reverse complement strand
GGCATTCCACCATAACCTATTATTTTTTTTACTACTTTTCCATCTTTATCGTAAATAAACCCTTTTTCGCTGGGAGTATATTTTTGATAATAAAAATCTTTTGATTTCCCCATATTGTCAGCTTTTTGTTGCACTTCTACATATTCTTCGCTGGTAAAAACCAATCTTCCTTTTTCATCAAAATAATCGGTTATAACATAGTTGATTCTTTCCTGACTTTTGCAAGTTTTATGACTTTTTATAGATTTATTTATTTCATCTCTTGCCATTTCTACATCTTCAAAATAACTTGGGTACTTTTCTTCTAACCTTCCTTTATATTCTCCGTTGTATACTCTTTGTACAACTTTCTTTTCTTTATTTGGATGTAGTTCCGAATATATTATTCTGATTACAGATTTTCCTATTATTAAGGCAATTATCCCAAATAATATCAAGTAACTTTTTTTGCTATATTGTGCCATTTATCCCTCCCGTGAAGTTTTGATAATAATTAAACTCATCTTTCTCAAAACTTTTTTTCATTTAGTAAATCTAATTCTCTATAAAATTGCAGTTTCTTACTTGTCTTTATTCTAAAGAATATAAATTTTAGACATATAATTAATTTTATAAAAGTAATTATTAAGAATAAGAGCAGTTTTTTGCTGCTCTTATTTAAATCATTTCATAAACTAAATATTATTTTGATAATATCCACTAACTAGAGTAGATACTTCTTCTTTCTTTTCTTTTAAGGCTGTTTCCCAGCTAATTCCTTCATTTTGTACACTGAAAACCGACATTGCTTGTATAAGTTCATCTATTTTCCCTACAGAAATATACTGGTTATCAAAAACTTCTATTTTTTCGATATTTTCAGAGTTTTCATAATTTTTTAGCGTTATTTTGTCTGATGTTCCATTAACCATAATCTCCAAATCTTCTTGATTTTTTCTAAAAATTAAATCTAAAGGATTAATATTTGTAGTAATTTGATTATTTCCACTTTCATCTATTATTGTGTCTGTTCCATCTCCATAATTAAAAATATAGGTATCATCCCCTGAACCACCATAGATAAAGTCGTTTCCAAGCCCAGCCTTAATTGTATCATTTCCCTCGTTTGTGAAAATAATATTATTGTTTTCGTTTCCTGTAATATTGTCATTAGCGGTAGAAGTCAAGATAAGACTATTCATGTCAAATTTCGTTCCATCTGCAAATTCAAAATTCTCTACCCTCATATTGGTGTCAAACCATTCTGTAATTACAATCTTATCTGTTTCATTTCCTTGGT
>JAFGUR010000065.1 GCA_016938425.1 Fusobacteriaceae bacterium | reverse complement strand
CTAAAAGAGTTTCAGTGTCTTTATCCCCTGTTTTAGCAACATAATCTTCATAAACTTTGTAGGCAACAGCTGTATGAGTATCAATGACATAAGAATATTTATCGTAAACTTTTTTTATCGTTTCTTTAGTTTCTTTATCGTCTGTGTATCCACCAAAGAAAGAAGATAATTTTTCTTTCATATCAAGAGGAAGTTCATATTTTCCATTTTCTTTTAATGATTTCATTAAATCATTTATCAAGTTGTCATTTTTATCGCTTAATGACTCTATAAATCTTTCCAAATTACTAGATATCAATATGTCCATAGAAGGAGAAATAGTAGTTTCAAATTTTCTATTTATATCATAAATTCCTGTGTTTAAAAAATCGGTTAGTACATTATTTACGTTAGATGCACAGATAAATTTATTTATAGGTAAGCCCATTTTATGTCCATAATAAGAAGCTAAGATATTTCCAAAGTTTCCAGTAGGGACAACTACATTTATTTTGTCTCCAGCTTTAATTTTTCCTTCATTTATTAACTTAAAGTATCCATGAAAATAGTATACTATTTGTGGGACTAATCTTCCTATATTTATAGAATTTGCTGAAGAAAAAACTTTTCCATTAGCTTTTAGTAAAGAATTAAAGTCTTTATCATTAAATATTTCTTTTACGCCAGTTTGGGCATCATCAAAATTTCCTTTGATTGCAACCACATGAGTATTACTTCCTGCTGTAGTTACCATTTGCATTTTTTGAACTTCTGATACTCCATCAGTTGGGAAAAATACTATTATTTTTATTCCATCTTTATTGGCAAAACCTTCAAGAGCAGCTTTTCCAGTATCACCAGAAGTAGCAGTAAGAACTACTATTTCATCATTTATTCCTTCTTTTTTTGCTGCAGCAACCATGAATTTTGGAAGTATTTGCAAAGCCATATCTTTAAAAGCTAAAGTAGGACCTCTAAAAAGTTCAAGAAAATTTACTTTATCACAAGTTTTTAGTGGAACTATATCTGAAGTTTCAAAATTATCTCCATAAGCTTCAGAAACAAAGTTTTGTACTTCTTCTTTTGTATAACCATCTAAAAAATTAGATAATATATCTATAGCAAGTTCTTGATAAGACATTTTTAAGTATTTTTCATCAAAAATATTGATACTCGCAAAAGACTCAGGCACATAAAGACCACCATTTGGAGAAAGCCCTCTTGTAACACCGGTAGAAAATGAAACTTTATCATTAATGTTTCTTGAACTATAATATTTTTCCATAAATAAACCCCCGCATATGTTTAAATTTTTTATACACTTGTAGTAAAAAAACAAAATTGTT
>JAFGUR010000064.1 GCA_016938425.1 Fusobacteriaceae bacterium | reverse complement strand
TTAGCAACTAGATTATCTTTATTAGTTTTTATGTATTCTAAGATTAAAGCGTCATCATTATTTAAATGCTTTTTTACATTTTCCAAATTGTTATCACTTATTTTATTTTGGTAATTATTTATTATATTTACTGAACTATTAATTTTTGTTTGTATAAACTCCTTTTCACTTGAGTTTTTTTCTAAATTTAGTATTTTTAAAAATGCTAAATTTTCAGCTAAAATTCTAATATTAGTATCTGTTTTATTTGGTAAATAATTACTTTTAGCATAAACTGCTTCTGTTGAAAAAATATTTATACAAACACATGTAAAAAGTATAAATATTATAATTAATTTTTTCATTTTTTACCTTTCTCAATTTAAAGTATTCTTTATTTCCACTAAAGCATTTATCAAATAATCTATATCTATTTTTTCAATCTTATAACCTAGACTTATTCTAAGTCTTGCCTTCATAACTGTTGGTTTTCTTATGGCAGGTAAATATATACCTTTTTTTAGAAGTTCTTCATAATAAAATAAAGCTTCTTCGTTACTATCAAAAATAACTGGAATAATTTGTGTTTCGCTTTCTCCTATAAAAAAGCCTTCTTTATTTAAAGTTTCCCTTAAGTATTCACTATTTTCTTTTAAAGTTTCTTTTCTAAATTTTTCATTAATAGATATTTTCAATGCTTCTAAATTTCCAGCAACTATTGATGGAGGTAAAGATGTTGTATAAATTAAACTTCTTGTCTTGTTTATAAGATATTCTATAAAATCTTTATCCCCAACAACATAAGCTCCTTGTCCCCCATATGCTTTTGAAAAAGTTCCCATAATTATATCTATTCTTTCATACAGATTTTCTGCTTCAACAAGTCCCATTCCATTTTCTCCTAAAACTCCACCTGCATGGGCTTCATCTACCATAATTCTAAATCCATATTTATCTTTTAACTTTACTATTTCTTTTAACTTTGCTTTATCTCCGTCCATACTAAAAACAGTATCTGTAACTAAAAGCTTGTCTTCTACCCCTTTATATTTTTCTAAATTTCGCTCTAAATCCTTTATATCATTATGCTTGTATCTAATTAAATTACTCTTACTCAAGCTTATTCCATCATAAATAGACGCATGATTCAACTTATCACAAAATACATATGTACCTTTATTAGCTATTGCTGAAATAACACCCAGATTTAAATCATAACCACTATTAAAAAAAAGTGCCTTATCTTTATTTTTTAGCTTTGCTAGATATTCTTCTAATTCTTCAAAAACTTTAGCTGTCCCTACAACTAACCGACTCGCTCCACTTCCAACGCCATACTCATCAAGAGCTTTTTTCATAATTTCAATAATTCTTCTATCATCTCTTAATCCTAAATAATTACTTGATGAGAAATCCAAATACTTTTTTCCTTCAAAAAAAATATATTTCCCCTCAAGTTTTTCGATTTTTTTTATTTCTCTATATAAGAAAGCTTCTTTTAATTTTTCTAATTCTATCTTGTAATCCATTTTTACCTCAATCTAGTTTATACATTGTTCCCAAAGTTTTTTTATATCATCTGCAAATTTCACATCATCCTCAAGGCTTCTACCTTTAGTCGTCAAATATCCTCCAACTAACATTCCATTGGCTCCTGCCATAAAAGCCATCCCCATAAAATCCTTTAATCTAGTTTCCCTTCCAGCTGCAATTCTTATATTTTTATTTTTATTAATAATTCTATATATTGCAATTGTTTTCAGTATCTCATCTATATCTAAAAGTTCCATTTCTCCTAATGGAGTTCCTTTTATTGGTGTTAGTATATTTATTGGTATGGAATCTACGTTCAAATCTTTCAATGTAAAAGCCATATCAATCCTATCTTCCCATGTTTCACCTAAACCTATAATTCCTCCACTACAGACATCTAATCCTATTTCTTTTGCAAGTTTAATTGTCTCTATCCTATCATGTATTTCATGGGTATCTGCCACAAGTTTTTTATAAGCATTTACAGAGGTTTGAAGGTTACTATGTATTCTTTTTAACCCAATACTTTGAAGCTCCAATAACTCTTCTTTATTTAAAAGTCCAATAGATACACATAAATCTACTTTTTCTTCTTTATTATTTGCTTCTTCTATAAACTTCTTTATATCTTCAAAATCTTTAGTTCCTTTTTTTATAACTCTTCCACTTGTTACTATCCCAAATTTTGAAGACCCAGCCTTATCTGCCCCTATATACTCTTCATGAAGTTTTCTTGTATCTTTTAATGGATAAGTTTCTATCCCTGTATCATAAAAAGAAGATTGTGCGCAAAATTTACAATTTTCTGAGCATAACCCTGATTTTGCATTTGTAATCGTACACCTATCTAAGTCATTTCCACAATAAATGCTTCTAATTTCATTAGCCACACTAAAAAGCTCCATTAATTTTGAGCCTTTTATTTTAAAAAGTTCTAATGCCTCATCCTTTGTAATATCTTCTTTTATATATTTTTTAATATTCAAAACCTTACCCTCCACCTATTTATTCAAAAATCTCCATCTAAGTATTGTAGCATTTTTAAAGGGTTTTCTCAACTCTAAAGATACAAACATCCTTACACTAAAGATTTTATATGAAGCTTATTCACTTTTCTTCAACAAGTAGTAATTCTATTCCATACTCGTCTACCTTTTCCAACTGAACTTTTCCCAATTTTTTATCTGTAATTATAAAATCTATATCTTTTAAATGTGCAAAATTAAAAAGTGCATCTTCATAAAACTTTTGATTTTCAGCTAAAAGATATACTTCTCTACTAGAATTAATATATTCTCTTTTAACTTCACCGTCTATTTCCTCGTAATTACTAATAAATCCTTTTTCCAAATTTATTCCACCTGTACCAAGAAAGCATTTAGTAGGGTTAAATCTTTTTATATTTTCAACAGTTAGTAATCCTGTACATACCTTGTTTTGAACTTCAAAAGTTCCACCTAAAAAAATTAGTTTCATTTCTTTACTTTTGTACAAAATAAGCATTATTTCTAGGCTATTTGTTATTACCGTTATTTTTTTAGGACATTCATATAAAAATTTTGCCAATATTAAGTTAATTGTTGAAACATCTAGAACAATTACATCTTCGTCTTTAACAACCTCATATGCTTTTTTAGCTATTCTATGTTTTTCTTTTTCATTTATTATTTTCCTATCATCAAAATTTGTATAATGTGCTAATTTCCTTTTCTCTATGGCTCCACCATGAGTTCTCTCCAATAAATCTAAATTTTCAAGTTCTTTCAAATCCTTTCGAATTATAACTTGACTAACTAAAAATTTTTTACTCAAATCTATAACATTTACTTTTTTATTATCAAATAATTCTTTTAAAATTAACTCTCTTCGTTCTTCAGCAAACATAGAAACCTCCATTTTTATTTTAATTATACTATTTTTAATTATTTTTTACAAGTTTTTATTGACAAACGAAACAAAATGAAATATAATCATTAATGTAGACAATAAATTGATTTTTTCAATTTATTCTGTATATTTTTTTCATAACTTAACTTAAAAAGGCGAGATTCCCCTCGCCTTTTTAAATCCATTTATAAATAAAATTAGTATATCCTGAAAATATAAAAAATAAGGAGATTCAAAAAAATCTCCCTACAGAAAAAGTGACTATCACGTTTCGATTCATGCTTATTACATTAAGAATTTAAATATAATAAATTTTATTTTTTTTCAATACACATTAAAGTTAAGTCATCTAAAACAGCTAGTCCATCTAAAAACTTAACTAAATCATCATACACATTTGCCAATGTTTCTTCTGGACTAACATTTAAACATTCTTTAAGAGCATTTTTCAATCTATCAATTCCATAAAACTCATCATTTTTATTTTGAGATTCATTAATTCCATCTGTATACAAAAATAATTTATCCCCAGATTCTAAATCCAATTTTTGAGTTTCAAATCTTAAAACCCCTGGAAAATCCTTCTCTGAAAAAAGTCCTAAAACTTGACCTTCATCAGAAAGCTCTACAATTTCTCCTGATTTCTTAAGAATTAAAGCTGGCTCTTGAGCAGCCTTACAATATTTAATACTTCTATCTTTTTTATCTAATATAAAGTAGAATAAACTCACAAATTTCCCATCAGGAAAACTTTCAATTACCTCTTCATTAAGTATTTTTAAAAGTTTAGCAGGATCTTCTTCACTTTTTGAATAAGTTATTAAATGAACTTTAAACATTGTTGAAAGTAAAGAAGCTGGTATTCCATGTCCTGATATATCAGCAAAAGCAACTGCATGATTTCCATTTGGTAGTTCTATGAAATCATAAAAATCTCCACCTATATCTTGACTAGGCTGATATTTCACTGCAAACTCAAATCCTTCTACCTCAGGATAACCTTGTGGTAATATATTTTTTTGAATTTCCGAAGCCATTTTAAGTTCTTCTTCTAAGTTTGAATACAATTCAAATAATTGATCATTTTTCCTTTTAAGTTCTTTTTCCCTAATTTGAATTTGTTCAAATAACCTTTTATTTTCTTTAATTAACCTATTTTCTTTATCTACTTTTTTAATGATTCTAATTAACTCATCTTTTTTAAATGGTTTATTTAGAAAATCTGAAGCCCCTAATCTTATAGCTTTTACTGCCAAATTTACATCAGTTTCTGTTGTTAACATTATTGTTGGCACATGACATTCTTTAGGATTAAAAGCTTCTATGAATTCTAATCCATTCATTTCAGGCATTTCATAATCTACTAAAATTATATCTGTTGGATTTTTCCTGAGTATTTCCAAAGCTTCTACAGGATTACCAAAACTAAGAGTTTTAAATCCTTCTTCTTCCAATACTGTTGAAATAAGAGTTCTCATAAATCTTGCATCATCAACAATTGCTACTGTTAAACCTGTTCTTGTTTCAGCATCAATCAAAAAATCATCTAATTTTTCATAGATTTCAAAATCTTTTTCCAAGTTCGCCATCGTTATAAGCTTTTTTATACGTGCAGATGATATTATAAATTTAACTTCACCTTTTACTTCTTCTACTTTTTTCTTTATATAAACCAATTCTCCTAATCCAACAGATTCCATATATCCTAATGCTGTTAAATCAAAAATAAAACTTGTTAGTCCATTAGAAATCATATCATCAAAAATTGTTTTCAGTTTAAAAGTATTCCTTGTATTTAACTCAGAATTAATTTTTAATAAATTCCATTTATTTACAATTGATTTATCAAGTTCCAAATTTTCTTCTTTACTTAAAAATCGTTGTATAGAATCAACTAAAGGCTTCAAATTAGAAGTTCTTAAATAAATAATATCAATAACTCCTTTTTTGAAAGTTTCAATTATATCTTTTGTTACAATTTCTTTTTCAAAAGCAGCTACTATAGGTGTATTGTTTTTTAGTTTATTTATTACAGTTTCTAATTCTTTTAAAAATTCTGAATCAACTATTACTAAATCAAATTTTTCAGAACTATATTCTTGATTTTTATCGTATATTTCAACAAAAAATTCATCATTTTTTAATTCTGCAAAAACTTTTTGCACTAGCTCAATATTCTTCAAACAAATTAAAAGTTTTTTCATAAAATCACCTTCGTATTTTATAGTATCTGTATTATTTTTTTGCTATTTTAGCCAATACCCCATTAATAAACTCACTAGATTTTTCTTCTCCGTATCTCTTTGCAAGTTCAACAGCTTCATTTATTATTATTTCTACACCTATATCACTAAATTTAATTTCATACACTGCATATCTAAGTAATGCTCTCTCAACACTGCCTACCCTTTCAAAATTCCAAACTTCAATACTATCTTCAATATATTTATCAATTTTTTCAATATTTATCAAAACATTTTCAACTGTATCTAAAACATATCCAACTTGTGCTTCTTCAAGTTCAAGGATATCCTCTCTTTTGCTATAGAAATCTCTATTAAACCCCAACTCTTTATTCATGTCTTTCTCAAATAAATACTTAAAAACTACTTCTCTTGCTACTCTTCTTCCCATTATAAGCCTTTCTATTCGTTATTCATTCTCTTATCAATAACATCTTTTATTTTTTTTAGTATATCCTCATAATTATAGCCTACATATAAAGATAATGCAAGGACAATTAATGAGCCAAATCCTTTAAAAATCCAAATAAATCCCAATAATAGGCCTATTGAAACACCAAATATTTTTTTTCTTCTCTCAAAAAAATATCCCAATAAATCTTTATTGTCCAACCTCATCATCTTCACCTCTGAATTTTGGTTTGACTTTTACGTCATTATTGTGCATTAATTTTGCAGCTTTTATATCAATTCTATTTACTTCTAAATTTATTTTTTCCTTTATTTCTTCTTTAACTGTTTTTTGCATTAACATCAATTTTTCAGTCAAATTAATTTCTGACTCTACTTCAAGTTTTATATCAATATTTATTCCTTTTTTACTATTTCTAGGTACTACTTTAACATTTTTAACTCCTCCATAATTTTCTATTGCTCTAACAATTATAGAATTAATAGAGGCTGGAGAAATCAAAACTTTTCCTGTTTCATTCTCTATAATAAAATTTTTTTCTTCTCTGATAAATAAGCATAAAGTTTTATCTATGAATAAAAGTAAATAAAAAAAAGATACTCCAAATAATCCTATAACAAATTCTTTTGTGTAAATAATTTTATTCATATCTACGTTTATTTCCCTATGAAAAAAGCTAAATGCTATTCCTGCCAAAGATATTAATGCTATTCCTACCCAACCCCAGAAAAAAATAAACTTTCTTATCATTAATTTTCCCTCCTAATTACTTTTTTTCACATCTATAGTAAAAGAGGCCTATAAAGCCTCTTCATAATTTTTATAATATTTCTAAGTCTTCTACAACTTCTTTTTCTTCTATATAAATATCTTGAATATAAACATTTACTTCCATAACTTTTAACCCTGTCATTTCAGTAACATTTTTTATAATACTTTGTTGAACATTAGAAGCCACTTCTGGAAAAATCGCTCCATACTCAACAACTAAATAAACATCTATTGAGCATTCTCTTTCTCCTACTTCTACCTTAACACCTTTTCCTAATGTCTTTTTACCAAAAAGCTCAGTAACTTCTTCAACAACTCCACCACTCATTTTATAAACACCGTCTATTTCAATCGTTGCTTTTGCTGCTACTTTAGCTACAACTTCATCTGCTATTCTAATATTTCCTACTTCAGCCATTTTGTTTCCTCCTTATGAATCTGTTATTTACTCATATGTTTTTCAATGAAACTTGTATAAACTTCTCCGCTTTTAAAAACTTCATTTTCAAGAACTTCTAAATGGAATGGTATTGTTGTTTCTACTCCCTCTATAATATACTCTCTTAACGCTCTTTTTCCTCTTTCAATAGCATCATTTCTATCTTTTCCACGAACTATTAATTTTGCAATCATAGAATCATAATAAGGTGGTATTTCATAACCTTGATATGAATGAGAATCAACTCTTATTCCATATCCTCCTGATGGTATATATTTTTCTAATGTCCCTGCAGAAGGTAAAAAGTTATTAGCTGGATCCTCTGCATTTATTCTAAATTCAAATACATGTCCCTCTAATTTTATATCCTCTTGTGTTACACTTAAAGGCAATCCTGCCGCTGCTAATATTTGCTCTTTTATTATATCTACACCTGTTACAGTTTCTGTTACAGTGTGTTCAACTTGTATTCTTGTATTCATTTCCATGAAGAAAAAGTTATTTGATTTATCAACTAAAAATTCTAAAGTTCCTGCTGAATCATAACCAATTGCTTTGGCTAATGTAACTGCAGCCTCTCCCATTTTTTGTCTAACCTCTGGTGTTATACAAACTGATGGTGATTCTTCAATCAATTTTTGATGTCTTCTTTGAATAGAACAATCTCTTTCTCCTAAATGTACAACATTTCCAAATTTATCTCCAACTATCTGAATTTCAATATGTCTAGGATCTTCTACATATTTTTCTACATATACATCTGGATTCCCAAAAGCTGCTTTTGCTTCATTTTGAGCAGCAACAATGTTTGCTCTTAATTCTTTCTCGTCTCTAGCAATTCTCATCCCTTTTCCACCACCACCAGCAGTGGCTTTAATCATTACAGGATATGTAATTACTTCTTCAACAAATTTTGCACAAGCATCTACATCTTTTACTATTCCATCTGTTCCTCTTGTAATTGGGACATTGTTTTCTATAGCACTTGCTCTTGCTGTTGCTTTATCTCCCATACTAACTATTGCTTCTGGTTTTGGTCCAATAAATGTTATGTTATGTTGGTTACATATTTTAGCAAATTCCGCATTTTCTGCTAAAAATCCGTATCCAGGATGAATTGCATCTGCTCCTGTTACTTCTGCAGCTGCAATTACATTTGATATTTTTAAATAAGAATCTGTACTTATTGCTGGTCCTACACAGATTGCTTCATCAGCTAATTTTACATGTAAACTTTCTCTATCTGCTTCAGAATATATTGCAACTGTTTTTATTCCCATTTCTTTACAAGTTCTTATTATTCTTACAGCAATTTCTCCTCTATTTGCAATTAAAATCTTTTTAAACACTTCTACCTCCAAATTTCTCTAGTTTTTCTCAATTTTTATAAGAATTTTCCCAAAATCAGCAATTCCCAAATCTTCTACTAAGATTTCACTTATTATCCCATTACCTTGAGCTATTACATCTGTTTTTATTCCCATACTATCTACATAACCTAATTTTTCTGAAGTCTTAACTTCTTTCCCAACTCTTAAATCTGTTCCATGAACAAACTTACCAATATATTGTGATTTCACTTCTTCATACTCTTTAATTTCTAATGGTTCTTCTACTTGAACTTGTTCTTCTAAAAAAGCAATATTTCTATTCCCTTTTTTTAAGAATAACTTAACTTCATCTTCTTCCATTTCAAATTCTCTAATATCTGTTTGATTTAACATTTCAATGATATTTTGTACAAACTTTAGTTCCACAAAAAACCTCCTAAATTTATAAAAAAATTACACTCTTAATCTTAAAGTTAAAAGCTATTAAATTGGGATTTATAATTATTATAAATATTTTTTTAAAAACTTTCCCATTTAGAGTATATCACAGCTTATTTTATTTTTCTACTCTTTTTACTTCTTTATTTTTATAGTTCCTTTCCCTAAAAGGCTAGAAACTTTTAAAATAAATTCTTTTGTTGGGTTAACCCTTAAATTATCACCTAGTTCTACTAACTTTCGTTTCCCATTTTCCCGAGTAGCTATGAATATTCTATGATTTCCCCGATGATATCTTATAAGCTGTTTTAACTCAATCAGTTTATTTTTTTCTTGTTCTTCTACCAAAATATAGACTTTAAATCCTTTTTCGTTATATATATCTGTAATATCTACAAGAGAATTTAAAGTCATTTTTACAACTTCTTCTCCTCCAAAACTATCAATTTGTAAGTTACCTTCTACATAAACAGCTTCATTTTCAATAAGCAAATGTGCATATTCTTTAAATTGTCTTGGGAAAACTGTAACTGAAATCTTATGTGTATAATCTTCTAAATCAAATATTGCCATCATCTCTTTACGTTTTGTTATTATTTTTTTTACATTGACTATTGTTCCAAAGATTTTAGCATGTGTTTCTTTTTCAATATCTAAATCTTTAATCATATCATTTTCATATGTTTCAATTATTTCCTTATATTTATCCAAGGGATGACCTGAAATATAAAGCCCTACAAACTCTTTTTCACCTCTTAATAGCTCTAATAAATCAAACTCAGTTACATTTGGAAAAGTTAATTTTTCAAGAGATGACTTAGCTTCTCCAAACAAATTCATTTGCTGAATTTCATCATCTTTGATTTTTTTAGTAGCAATATCAAGTGCTTTCCCAATCATTTGATATTTTTGTTTTCTATTTCCTTCTAGAGCATCTGTACTGCCACTAAGCACAAGGGCTTCTAAGTTTTTCTTATTTATTCCATAGGGTTTCATTCTGTATACAAAATCTTCAAAATCTTTATAAATCCCTTTATTTTTTCTCTCTTCTATAATTTTATAAACAAGACCTTCCCCAACATTTTTTATGGCAGTCATTCCAAAAATTATTTTGTTTTTAGACACTCTAAATTTTACTGATGGATAATTTATATCTGGTGCCATTACTTGAATTCCATGTTTTTTAGCATCTTCAATATAAATTCCTAATTTGTCAATATTTCCCATTTCAGAAGTCATTAGCGCTGCATAATAGTGGCTTGGATAATTGCATTTGAAATATGCTGTCCAATAAGCGACTAGTGCATAAGCTGCTGAATGTGACTTATTAAATCCGTATCCAGCAAATTTATCAATCAAATCAAACATTTCATCTGCTTTTTCTTCTGTATAACCATTCTCAATAGAACGTTTTACAAATAAAGCTCTATTCTCTTCCATTATTTGGAATATTTTTTTACCCATAGCTCTACGAAGTAAATCTGCTTCACCCATTGAATAATTAGCCATTATATTTGCTATTTTCATTACTTGTTCTTGATATAAAATCACTCCATAAGTTTCTTCTAAAGTCTCTTTCAAAGATTCATGTGGGTACTTTGCTCTACTCAATCCATTTTTTACATTAATATAATCATCAACCATTCCTGAACCTAAAGGCCCTGGCCTATAAAGAGCTAGAACAGCAATTATATCTTCAAATCTATCTGGTTTAAGTTTTTTTAGAAGTGATATCATTCCTCTTGATTCCAACTGAAATACTCCTAAAGTATCTCCTTTTCTCATGCTTTCATAAACTAATGAATTATTTAACTCTAAATTATCTAAATCAATTGTTATTCCCAAATCATCTTTAATATAATCAATTGCTCTTTTTACAATTGTTAAGTTTCTAAGACCAAGAAAATCCATTTTTAATAAACCTAACTCTTCTAACTCTTTCATTTGATATTGAGTTGAAACTAAATTAGTTTTATTATCTTGATATAATGGAACATTTTCTACTAAAGGCTCTCCAGTTATTACTACTCCAGCTGCATGAATTGAAGCATGTCTAACTTTCCCTTCTAACCTTTTAGAGTTATCTAAAAGGTCTCTTGTTTCATCATCTTCCATATACATTTTACTTAGATTTATGTCTTCTTTTAAAGCCCCATCTATTGTACTAAACATAGGTACTAATTTTGCTATTTTATCAACTTTACTTATAGGAACATCCATAACTCTTCCAACATCACGAATAGCTGCTCTTGCCTTCATTGTTCCAAAAGTTATAATCTGTGCTACTCTATTTGCTCCATATTTATTAGATACATATTCAATTACTTCATGTCTTCTTTCTTGACAAATATCTATATCAATATCTGGCATAGATATTCTTTCTGGATTTAAAAATCTTTCAAAAATCAAATTATATTTGAAAGGGTCTAAACCTGTAATCCCTAAAACATATGCAATAATAGAACCTGCTGCTGAACCTCTCCCAGGCCCAATTGGAATATCTTTACTTTTAGCATAAGCAATAAAATCCCAAACAACAACAAAATAAGCTTCATACCCCATTTTATTAATTATTCCTAATTCAAACTCAACTCTATCTCTAATTTCTTCTGTAATTTCTTTGTATCTTTTTTTTAATCCATCTTCTACCAAATTTCTCAAATATTCTTTAATATTTTTAAAATTATCTGGAACTTCATAATGAGGGAATTTGAAAACTCCAAACTCAAGTTCCAAATTACATTTTTCTCCTATTTTTACTGTATTTTCTAAGGCTCCCTCATATTTACCTAATTTTTCATAAACTTCGTCAAAAGATTTAAAGTACATTCCATCACTTTCAACCTTCATTCTATTTTTATCTCTTAATTTTGAACCTGTTTGCACACAGATTACTATATCTTGAAGTTTATGATCTCCATGATGAACATAATGAGTATCACATGTTCCTACTACTTCTACTTTATTTTCCTTTGCAAAAGCATATAATTTCTCATTCAAAGAATATTGTTCATCAATTCCATTATCCTGAACTTCAATATAAAAATCTTCTTTAAAGGTATTTTTATAAAATATTAATGTTTCATTAGCTTTATCCATATTATTTTCTAATATATTTCTTGCTATTTCTCCATTCATACAAGCTGATAAAGCAATTAGTCCTTCTGAATGATTCTTAATACTTCCCCTATCTATCCTTGGTCTATAATAAAAACCTTTTTCATAGCCTAAAGAGCTTAACTTCATTAAGTTTTTATAACCAATCTCATTTTTTGCAAGCAAAACCAAATGAAAATTTCTACCCTTTTTTTCTTCCATCCCAAACTCAGAAACATAAGCTTCTAAACCTATTATAGGTTTTATTCCTTTTTTTAGAGCTTTTTGATAAAATTCAATTGCTCCAAACATATTTCCGTGGTCTGTTACTGCAAAGGAAGTCATGCCAAGTTCCTTTGCTCTTTTTATATACTCATCAATTTTTCCTACACCATCTAAAAGACTATACTCTGTATGAAGATGTAAATGTATAAAATTATTTTTCATAAATTCCTCCATACGAAATTTTATAATACTAATTATATCATTTTTATTCACGTAAATAAAGATGTCCTTTCATAGTAAAGCAAAAAAGATAGTTCTGTTAGATTTTGATTTACACTGATTACATTAATATTTATAGGTTCCCATCAGTAGAAAAAACTGGAGTTTATTCTCCAGTTTTTTCTCCCAATTCTTTCTTTAAATTATTTTGAAATTCTTTAAGTTTTTCATTAGTTTCAATATATTTCCTATAGTGCCAATAAGTAAAAAATCCAGATAAAGTTGAAGCTATTATAGACATTAATATAAGATTTTGAATACCCCTTGTTCCCATTAATAAACTAAAGAATACTGTACATATTGTTACAGCAATACCTTCAAAAATATAGGCAACTTTCCTATTATTTTCATATCTTGTACTAAAAAAAACAAATATATGCTTTGCAATCTGTCCTGTAACTATTCCAATTAAACCACTTAAAGCTGTAGATATTATAACTGATTGTACTCCTATATACTTAGAAAGTAATACTAAATGATAAAATGTTCCAACTATTACCCCTATTATTGCGCAAGCAAACAGTTCTTTTATTATTCTTATAATTTTTTTCATTTTTCACCTCTATATCCCCAAATTTTGCTTAAAATCTTTAACATAAGTTCTTGTTACTTCTACAGTTTTACTCGATTCTTTAAACTTTAATAAAAGCTTGCTTCCAAACCATGGGATAATCTCTTTTACATTCAAAATATTGACTATATTTGATTTACTTATTCTTAAAAATATTTTTTTATCAAGATTTTCTTCTAATTCATACAATTTTTCTTTGACTTTATATATTTTTTTATCATTTGCAACAATACAATAAACATCATTATTATCTGCCTCAAAATATTGAATTTTTTCATAAGGAAAAACTTCAAAATTTTCTTCCCCTTTTACTGTTATAAATTTATCTCTATTTTTATTAGGTTCTTTTAGTATTTTTAAAAAATTAAGAAAAGATGACAAATCATTTTTATCAAAAATTACATACGTTGAGATATTTTTATTTTCTCTAAAGCTTTTCTCAATAAAAACTATTTCAGCATTTTCATCTAGTTCAAAGCCATTATAAACAATAACTTCCTCAAGCACTTTTCTAATGTCTTCACTACATTTTAAAGATATTTTCATATTATATTCTCCATCTTTATATTTTTACTAGCTCGTTGCAAAACTCCAACACCTTTATTTTTCTTACGTAAAAAACTACGTTTTTTATGTTCCCCCCACCTTCGGTGGGGAAAGAGAGAGGGAATCGGGACGGAGCCTGA
>JAFGUR010000063.1 GCA_016938425.1 Fusobacteriaceae bacterium | reverse complement strand
GTAAACTATCAGCTAGAGATTTTAAATCAGCTTCCTTATTATCATAAGAATTCCATAAGTTTTTATAAAAATTTAAAATATGTTCGTCATCTTTTAAATCTATAAGTTCATTATTTCTATACCCTTTATAAAAAACCATAGTTCCAGCAAGTGAAAATACTAATTTTTCAGGGAATTTTCCAAATTTATTTTTATATGAAATAATTTGAGGCATTACTCTAGAGTTGAATTTAGCCATAGAGTTTAAAGATATAGCCATTAATTTATGCTTTATATATGGATTTCTAAATCTCGAAATTACAGAGTTTGCAAAGTCTTCTAATTCAGTTTTATCCATTTCAATAGCAGGAATTATTTCATTAAACATAGCATCTTTAACAAATTTTCCTATTACAGGATTTTCTATACTTTCTTTAACATAATCTTCTCCATATAAATAAGATACAGGAACCATAGCAGTATGAGCTCCATTTAGAAGTCCAACTTTTCTTGTTTTATAAGGTTTGATGTCATCAACAATTTTTATGTTTAATTTGATTTCATTCAATTTAAATTCTTCTTCAAGCCATTTTGGTCCTTGAATTACAAATAGATAAAAATATTCTCCAGATGTAATAAATGAATCTTTATAACCTATTTCTTTTTCTATTTCTTCTAATTCTTCACTAGGATATCCTGTTACAATTCTATCAACTAAAGTTGAACAGAAAGTATTAGCTTCTTTAAGCCAAAGATTAAAAGAATCTCCTAAATTCCAAAGCTTTGAATATTTGATGATAATTTCTTTAAGTCTATCTCCATTATAGTCAATAAGCTCACAAGGTATAATTACAAAACCTTTATCTTTTGCTCCATTAAAAATTCTAAATCTTTCAAATAAAAATCTAGTTAATTTAGCAGGAAAAGTACTTGCAGGAGAATCTTCAAAACTATCTTTTTCATCAAAAGTAATACCTGCTTCAGTTGTATTTGAGAAAATATATCTAAAACTTTCTTTTGAAGCTAAATTTAAAAATTCTTGGTATTCTTTATAAATAGGAATTTCTCTATTAACAGACTTAATCACTCTATAATCTTTAACAACTTCATTTTTTTCGTTCATTCCTCTTATTAATGTAGTATAAAGTCCATCTTGGGTATTTAATAATGGAGGAAATTCAGTATTAATGGGTCTAACGATTACTATACCACCATCAAAGTTAGTTTTTTCATTTAGAATGTCAATTTGCCAATCTACAAATGATCTTAAAAAATTTCCTTCTCCAAACTGAATAATTTTATCAGTATATTTTTCTCTTTTAAATAAATCAACAATATTTTTCAAATTATCACCTATTTTTCTAATGTTTTTGTTGCAATGACAAGTTTATATTCAACCTGTCATTGCGGGATTAAATTACACTAAATATAAAAATAATTACTTGCATTATCAAAGCAAATATTTTGAACCATATTTCCTAAAAGTTTATAGTCTTCAGGAGCTTCACCATTTTCAACCCATTGTCCAATCAAATTACAAAGGATTCTTCTAAAATATTCATGCCTTGTATAAGATAAAAAACTTCTAGAATCTGTCAGCATTCCAACAAATCTACTTAAAAGCCCTAAATTACCAAGAGCAGTCATTTGCCTTATCATTCCGTCTTTTTGGTCATTAAACCACCAACCAGATCCGAATTGAATTTTCCCAGGGATTCCTCCACCTTGAAAACACCCAATTAATGTACCAAGAGCTTCATTATCTTTAGGATTTAAAGTGTATAAAATAGTTTTTGGTAATTCATCAGAACTATCCAATTTATCCATAAATTTTGCTAAGGCTTCAATATATGAGTAATCCGCTATAGTATCAAATCCAGTATCAGCACCCAATTTATTGTACATTCTAGTATTGTTATTTCTTCTAGTTCCCATATGTAATTGCATCACCCAGCCTTTTTTGCTGTACTCTTTTGCTAAAAATACCATTATAGCTGTTTTGAATTTCTCAACATCTTCAATAGAAACAGTTGATCCATTCATTTTTTTAGTAAAAATAGTTTCTAATTCTTCTTCTGTTCCTTCAAGGTAAGCAGGAGGGTCTAAAGCATGGTCAGAAACTCTACAACCTACTTGATGGAAAAATTCTAACCTATTTTTTAATGAAATAAGTAATTCTTTAAATGATTTTATTTCTTTATTTTCTACTTTTCCAAGAGTTTCTATCCAAGGAATGAAAGTATCTTTATCAATATTAAATGCTTTGTCAGGTCTAAAAGCAGGCAATACTTTTACTGAAAAATCTTTGTCTTTTGCTAAACTAATATGATATTCAAGATTATCAACAGGGTCATCTGTTGTACAAATAACTTTTACATTTGATTTTTCAATTAAAGCTCTTGCAGTAAATTCATCTTTTAATAAAAGTTCATTTGTTTTGTTCCATATATCTTCAGCAGTTTCTCTGTTTAGAATATCTTGTATTCCAAAATATCTTCTAAGTTCCAAATGTGTCCAATGATATAAAGGATTACCAACACAATTTTCCATTGTTTCTGCCCATTTCATAAATTTTTCTTTATCACTAGCATCACCAGTAATAAATTTTTCTTCTACTCCGTTACTTCTCATGGCTCTCCATTTATAATGGTCTCCACCAAGCCAAATTTCAGTAATATTTCTATATCTTTTGTTTTCTGAAATTTCTTTTGGATTAAGATGGCAATGATAATCATAAATAGGCATTTTTTTAGCATATTCGTGATAAAGCTTAATTGCCACTTGATTTTCTAATAAAAAATCATCACACATAAATTTTTTCATACTACATTCTCCTTAAAAATTAAAATTCTCAAATTTTTAACCTCAATTTCTTTATACTAATTTATACTATGAACGTTTTTTTTATTCCATTAGATAAATTGCCTTTTTTTTTAAATTTTTTGGCTTTTAGAACTAAAATGGGTTAAAAAGTTTATTTTCCGTAAAAAATAGTCAAATTTTGTATAAAAAAATAGATGTTTTATAATTTTTAAAGTAATTGATTAATAATGTATTAAATAAAAATAAACTTGCTAATTAAAAAAAAATCCTGTATATTTGCCATTATGAAACTAAAATTTAGGAGGTTTTTCTATGATATTTGGAAATATTGATAATTTGGGAAATCAAAAAAATTATTCCCCTATTATTCTTGAAGCATTGGAAATTTTGAAAAGTGGTAAATGGAATAATGTAGAAAATGGAAAATATGAAATTAAAGGTGAAGAAATGTTTATTATGATTTCTTCATATGAAACAGGAGATGAAGAAGGAAAATTTGCTGAATCTCATAAAAAGTATTTAGATGTTCAGTTTATTCAAGAAGGGGTAGAGGTTATAAAGGTTATAAATGATACAGGAAATAATAAAGTTAAAACACCTTATGATGATGTTAAAGATATTATGTTTTTTGAAAAGATTGAAGATGAGTCTACTTTAATTATGAAAAAAGGAGATTTTGCAGTTTTTTATCCAGAAGATATTCATAAACCTTGTTGCACTTATTTAGAAAAAAGTTTTGTAAAAAAAGCTGTTATAAAAATAAAAATTTAATTTTAAAAGAGTCAAAATTATATTTTGGCTCTTTTTTTTTGCAATATATTTTGATAAAACAATTGCTAAGAAATAATTTAAAATTATTTAAAAATTTTCCCTCTTGACAAAAAATAATATAAGCGGTAAACTTCTAAAAAACGTATTTATGTATGCTGTTCGCATATACGAAAAAAGGAGTGGAAAAAGATATGGTTAAATTTGAAATACTAAACAAAATAAAAGAAGTAGGAGTTGTTGCTGTAATTAGAGAAAGCAATCCTCAAGAAGCAATTAAAGTTTCAAAAGCTTGTGTTGAAGGAGGGATACCAGCGGTAGAAGTAACTTATACTGTTCCAGGTGCAAGTGAAGTAATCAAAGAATTGAAAAAAACGATTGATCCATCAAAACTTTTAGTTGGAGCAGGAAGTGTTCTAGATTCTGAAACAGCTAGAACTGCTATTTTAGCAGGAGCAACTTATATTGTTTCTCCAGCTTTTGACCCTGAAACAGCTAAACTTTGTAATAGATACCAAGTCCCTTATATGCCTGGTTGTATGACAATAACAGAAATGGTAACAGCGATGGAATCAGGATGCGATATTATAAAATTATTCCCTGGAAGTGCCTTTGGACCATCTTTTGTAAAAGCAGTAAAAGCACCATTACCACAAATTAATATAATGCCTACAGGTGGAGTTAGCTTAGAAAATGTTGATGAATGGATAAAAAATGGAGTTGTAGCAGTAGGAGCTGGAGGGCAACTTACAAATGGAACTTATGAAGAAATAGTTGAAAAATCAAGAGAGTTTGTATTAAAAGTAGAGGAAGCAAGGAAAAAGGTGAAATAATAATGAGTAAAAAAGTTGTTAGCCTTGGAGAAATATTATTGAGATTGTCTCCATCTAATTATCAAAGAATTGTAAATTCAAAATCTTTTGAAATAAATTATGGTGGAGCAGAAATGAATGTTGCCGCTAACTTGTCAATTTTAGGAATAAACTCAGTAGCTGTTACTAAAGTTCCTGATAATGAGATAGGGGAAGCAGCATTATCAAATTTGAAAAGTCATGGAGTAAATACTTCATATATTCCTAAAGGTGGAGAAAGAATAGGGACTTATTATCTTGAAACAGGATATTCTATTAGAAATAGTAAGGTAATCTATGATAGAAAAGATTCATCTTTTGCTAAAAGCCATATATCAGAATATGATGTAGAGAAAATTTTAGAAGGAGCAGATTTGTTTCATGTATCTGGGATTACCCTTGCAATTAGTCCTTTAGCTTTTGAAATAGCAGAAACTTTTATGAAAAAAGCCCATGAAATGGGGATAAAAGTAAGTTTTGATTTTAATTATAGAAGTAAATTATGGAGTTTAGAAGAAGCTAGTATAAAAATAAAAAGAATACTTCCTTATGTAAATGTTGCATTTGCAGGGTATCTTGATTTTATTAATATATTAGGTTTTAAAAGTGAAACTTGTTATGAAGAAGATATTTTAAAGTGTTATGAAGAATTATATCCAAAGGTTTTGGAAAAATATAATTTTGAATATATAGCTTCATCAATTAGAAAAACGGTTTCAGCTTCTAAAAATATCTATAAAGGTTTAGTTTATGATGGGAAAAGTATTAATATATCAAAAGAATATGAAATAGAGATTATTGATAGAGTAGGAAGTGGAGATGCCTTTACAACAGGATTTTTATATTCATATTTAATGGGAAAATCTAGTGAATATATAGTACAATTTGCCACGGCTTCAGCAGCTATAAAACATACTATTCACGGAGATACAAATATAATTAATAAAAGTGATATAGAAAATTTATTTGAAAAAGATAGTTTTGATGTGTCAAGATAGAGTTATGAAATTAAATTAGCTAGTTGTAAACTAAAAAAATATGTGTATACATTTAAAGATAATACAAATAAGGTTTTTATTGATTTTAATGAAACTTAGGCTTTTAAGTCTTTAGTCGAATTATGGATTGGCAAGGATACTTCCTTGCCGTGGACTCGGGCGCTCAATGCCATCAACTTAGGGCGCTTACAAGAGGTGCACCCTACAAAACATCTTGATTTTGTAAGGGCAATCCTTTGTGGTTGCCCGGATTGAAATAATAATTTTTTTTAAGTTAATGACATTGGGTTTGGGCTCCGCCCCAACTTCCGCCTCTCTTTCCCCACCGAAGGTGGGGGGATTACATAAAAAACATAGTTTTTTATGTAAATAAAATAAAGATGTTGGACTTTTGCAATAAACTAAAAAGTTAAATTTAAAGGAGGAAAAATTAAATGGTAGCAATGGAAATTAGAGAACCATCAAACTCTAAAGATGCAAAACATTATACAACAGAAAGATTAAGAGAAGAGTTTCATATTGAAAAGCTTTTTGAAATGGATCAAATGAAACAAATTTACAGTCATATTGATAGAATAATTACGATTGGAATAAATCCAGTAAAAACAATAATTTCTTTAGATAAAGGAATTGACGTTTTTAAAACTTTAGGAACTGATTTTTATCTTCAAAGAAGAGAATTAGGAATTATAAATATAGGTGGAGAAGGATTTGTAACAGTTGATGGAGAAAGATATACTTTAAAACATAAAGATGGACTATATGTAGGGTTAGGGAAAAAAGAAGTTTTATTTGAAAGTTCAGATATTAATAATCCTGCAAAATTTTATTGTTTAAGTGCTCCAGCACACAAAGAATATCCAAATGTTCATATTGATATTACAAAAGCTAAAAAAGTTCCTATGGGAGAGACAAGCAAATCAAATAAAAGAGTTATAAATCAATATATTCATCCAGATGTAATGGAAACATGTCAATTATCAATGGGATTAACTGAACTTGAAGAAGGAAATGTATGGAATACAATGCCTTGTCATACACATGAAAGAAGAATGGAAGTTTACATGTATTTTAATCTTCCAGAAGACCAAGTAGTATTTCATTTAATGGGACAAGGTCATGAAACAAGACATATTGTTATGAGAAATGAAGAAGCAGTAATTTCACCAAGTTGGTCAATACATTCAGGTTGTGGAACAAGTGCATACTCATTTATATGGGGAATGGTTGGAGAAAATAAAACATTTAATGATATGGATCATATTGATATGAAAGATATTAAATAATTAAAAAGGAGTGTTTACAATGATATTAGATAATTTTAGTTTAGCAGGTAAAGTTGCAATAGTTACAGGATGTAGCACTGGTTTAGGTCAAGGAATAGCTCTTGGACTTGCAGAAGCAGGAGCTCATATAGTTGGAGTTGATTATGTAGAAGCACCAGAAACTAAAGCAAAGGTAGAAGCTTTAGGAAAAAAATTTTTAGGAATTACAGAAAATTTAATGACAACAGAACCAATACAAGGTATAATTAATAAAGCAGTTAAAGAATTTGGAAAAGTAGACATTCTTGTAAATAATGCAGGAATTATTAGAAGACAAGATGCAATAGAATTTAGTGAACAAAATTGGGATGATGTAATAAATATTAATTTAAAAACAGTATTTTTCTTTTCTCAAGCAATAGCAAAACAATTTATAGCTCAGAATACAAGTGGAAAAATAATTAATATTGCTTCAATGTTGTCATTCCAAGGTGGAATAAGAGTTCCATCATATACAGCAAGTAAAAGTGCTGTAATGGGAATAACAAGAGCGCTTGCAAATGAATGGGCACAGCATAATATTAATGTTAATGCCATAGCACCAGGGTATATGGCTACAAATAACACACAAGCATTAAGAGAAGATGAAGACAGAAGTAAAGCTATATTAGATAGAATTCCAGCAGGTAAATGGGGAACTCCAGAAGATTTAGCAGGAGCAGCAGTATTCTTAGCTTCTCAAGCAGCAGCTTACATTAATGGATATACAGTTGCAGTTGATGGTGGTTGGTTAGCAAGATAGTTTTTAAGCCTTTAATCTAGAATAAATATTTTTTTATAGATTAAAGGCTTTTTCATACTTATACGAAATTATAATTTTTAAAACAATAAGGGCTAATAAAAAATTCGGTATAGTTATTTTTGTAACTACTCAGGTATAGCAAATATTGTAAAATAAAAGTTTTAGAGGAGTGGCGAGGAGTAATCCTTGTGGCAGGTGTGGGTTTCCTCTCGAAAATCCCCCTTTTCTCCGTATAAACTAATTGATATTTAAAGCGTTTATATGGCTGAGTAGTCACATTTTTTTACATTTATAAAAATTATAAATTTGAAAAAATAAGTATTATAAATGAGCGAAGCTCTTTTTGTAGATAAAGGAGAAAAATTTGGAAAATATATATGAAAAGCTAGAAGCTTATATAGAAAAAGCAGAAGAAAGTGTAAAGAATACAATGCCAATTAGTGGAATAACAATTCATTTATTAAAAAAAGAAAATTATTTAATTTTAAAAAAAGAGGATTTGGAAAAGTTAATTTTGGATTTAAATAAATAAAATCTTATTTTAGATATCTGCCAATAATATTAGCCTCCCTAAGCTTAGTGTAATTATTGGCAGAAAATTCTAAAAAAAATTAAGGAGACTTCTAAAGCATATGAAAAATATAGATTTTTTAAAAATACAATCAAAATTTTTCCCAACTGTTAATGATGCTTGTAAAGAAATTATAAATCTTTCGTCTATTCTTTCACTTCCTAAAGGGACCGAACATTTTCTTAGTGATATACATGGGGAATATGAAGCATTTTCTCATATAATAAAAAATGCTTCTGGAACAATAAAAAACAAAATAGAAGAATTATTTGGGGCTTCTATTATGAATGTTGAGAAAAAGAGTTTAGCTACTCTTATTTATTATCCTCAAGAAATGATAAGAAAAAATAGGGAGATAAGTAAAAATAGAGACCTTTCTGATTGGTATAAAATTAATTTGTACAGATTAGTTGAACTTTGTAGGGCTTTATCTTCAGGGTATACTAGATCAAAGGTAAGAAAAGCTTTACCAAAAGATTTTTCATATATTTTAGAAGAACTTCTTAATGAGAGATACATAGATAAAAATAGAGAAAGCTATTTTGATGGGATTATAAAAACAATAATAGAGCTTGATAAAGCAGAAGAATTTATAATTACTCTTTCAAAATTGATACAACAATTTGCAATAGATAGACTTCATATTATAGGAGATATTTTTGATAGAGGAAAAAGTGCTGAAAAAATTCTAGATATGCTTTTAGATTATCACAATGTAGATATTCAATGGGGAAATCACGATATTCTTTGGATGGCAGCAGCTGCAGGGTCAGAAGTATGCATGGCAAATGTTTTAAGAATTTCTCTAAGATATGGAAATCTTCACACTTTAGAAGAAGGATATGGGATAAATCTTTTACATTTAGGTGCTTTTGCAATGGAAACGTATAAAGATGATCCTTGTATATCATTTTATCCAAAGCTTTCAAGTAGTGAAGAGTATAGTGATAAAACAATTAGATTTATTGCTCAAATGCATAAGGCTATAAGTATAATACAGTTTAAAATAGAAGGACAGTTAATAGATAAATACAAGGAATTTGAACTTGAAGAAAGAAAGCTTTTAAACAAAATAGATTTTGATAAAGGAACAATAGAAATTTTAGGAAAAAGATATAAACTTAATGATACTAATTTTCCTACAATAAATCCTAAAATGCCATATAAGCTTACAGAAGAAGAGGAAATTTTAATTAGTAAGTTAAAATTTTCGTTTATGAATAATGATAAATTACAAGAACATACTAGATTTTTATTTTTAAAAGGAAGTATGTATTTAAAATTTAATGGGAATCTCTTATATCATGGATGCATTCCTACTGAAGAAAATGGAGAATTTTCAGAGTTTAATATAAATGGAATAGCCTATAAAGGAAAAAAGTTAATTGAAATTTTAGAAGAATATATTAGGGATGGTTTTTTTAGAAAAGAAGGAACCAAAGAAAAAGAATATGGTAAAGCTATAATGTGGTATTTATGGAATGGTTCTAAATCTCCTCTTTTTGGAAAAGACCAAATGAAAACATTTGAAAGATACTTTATAGATAATGAAGAAATTCATAAAGAAAATAGAAATTATTATTATACATATAGAGATAAAGAAGAATACTTGAGAAAAATATTTACGGAATTTGAAATGGATAATGAAAATTCACACATAATAAATGGTCATGTTCCAGTAAAAGCTATAAAAGGGGAAAAACCTGTGAAAGCTAATGGGAAATTATTTGTAATTGATGGAGGACTCTCTAAGGCTTATCAGAAAACAACTGGAATAGCTGGATATACTTTGATATATAATTCTAAAGGAATAATTTTAGTTGCCCATGAACCCTTTCATTCTACAAAAAAAGCAATTGAAGAAGAAAAAGATATAGTTTCAACTAAAATAATAATTGAAAAGACAGAAAAACAGTTACTTATTAGCGATACAGATACAGGAAAAGAAATTATGGAACAAATAAAAATTCTTAAACATTTGGTAGAAGCTTATAAAAAAGGTTGGATAAAAGAAAAAAATTAGAAGATTGGAGTGAGGAAAGTGGGAGAGTTTGTATTATCAGAAGCAAAGAGATGTTTACAATGCAAGAAACCCCTTTGTAAAGAGGGTTGTCCAGTAAGTACACCAGTAAACGAAATAGTAAAAATGCTTTTGGAAGGCCAAATTGAAGAGGCAGGAGAAAAGCTTTTTAAAAATAATCCTTTATCAATTGTTTGTTCATTGATTTGTCCTCACTCTAAACAGTGTGAAGGGCATTGTGTTTTAGGGAAAAAAGGGAATGCAATTCAAGTTAGCCACATAGAAAACTATATTTCAGATTATTATTTAAATTTGATTCCTACAAAATATGAAATAGACAAAAACAAGAAAGTTGCAATTATTGGAAGTGGACCAGCAGGAATAACCATTGCCTTTATCCTTGCGAGTAAAGGTTACGATATAACAATTTTTGAAGCACATGATAAAATTGGAGGAGTTTTACAGTATGGGATTCCAGAATTTAGACTTCCTAAAGAAATTTTATATAAAATTAAAGAGAAACTCTTAAATATGGGAATAAAGATAAGACCAAATACATTAATAGGGCCAACAATTACCATTGATGACTTATTTAGAGATGGATACAAGGCAGTATTTATTGGAACTGGTGTTTGGAAACCTAGAGGCCTAAGCATTAAAGGTGAAACATTAGGAAATGTACATTTTGCTATTGATTATTTGAAAAATCCAGATGTTTATAATCTAGGAAAAAAAGTCTGTATAATTGGTGCTGGTAATGTAGCCATGGATGTAGCAAGAACAGCACTTAGAAAAGGGTCAAGAGAAGTTATTGTAATATTTAGAGCTGGAGAAGAGCATGTAGAGGCAGATAAAGTAGAAGTAGAATATGCAAAATTAGATGGAGTAAAATTTAGTTATTATTCTCAACCACTTGAAATTATTGATAATGGAATTAGAGTAATAAAAACAGAAATAAAAAAAGCTGAAGATGGAATAGACACAGTTTATGGAATAGAGGGAAGTGAAGAGTTTATAGAGAGTGACTCTGTAGTAATAGCAATAGGACAAGGGCCAAGAACAAATATAGTTTCATCAACTAAGGGAATAGAAGTAAATAATCGTGGGCTTTTGGCAACAGATAGTACAGGTAAAACATCGAGGGAAGGAGTATTTGCTTCAGGAGATGTTGTAACAGGAGCAAAAACAGTGGTAGAAGCAGTAAAAGTATCGAAGCTAGTTGCAGAGGAAATAGATAGATATGTAAATAGTTTATGAAAACTAGTAATTTTTATATTTTGTAATATACTTAGAGTGCTTGTAAAGCCCTATTATAGGGCTTTACAGTAATTATAATACTTTTTAGGAGAAATTATGAAAGAAAGTTCTATAAAAAGAAATACTTTAACAGTTTTTTTGTTTATTAGTAGTTTTATGATTTTAGGATTTTATTATTTTCACATGGCGTCTAAAGATAGTTTAAAAAATTATAAGAATTTTATAGGAATAAATAAGAAATCGAATAGACTATTATTTCTTATAGATGATTGTGAAAAAAATATTAATAAGTATTTTATGGGTCACAATATTTCAAATTATGAAAAATATATAGAGAGTAGTCGTAAAATAGATGATGTTTTGGATGAACTAGAAAATTTTAGTAGTAATGAAAAAGAAGTTTTAACTTATCTTAACAAATCTGAAAACACAAAACATTATCAAGAGATTTTATATTATTCGAGAATGATTAGGAATATGAATAAATATCAAAGGACTATGGTAGAAGAAATTAATGAAGAAGGAAGAGAAAGTGTAGACACATCAATACAAGTTAGATATTTAAATAATTATTTTAATGAAATGAGCTCAAATACTAAGATTTTTATTCAAGCTTATTTTAATTTTACGGGAATAATTTTTGATTCTTATTATGAAAAAAATGAAAAAATGGGAACAGATATCTCAATTGTTATTTCAATAGTATCTTTTATTGGATTTGTATTTATAGCTAGATATTTGAGAAATTTTATGAAAGTTTTAACGCAATTTGAAAGAATTTCTAAAGATTTATCCTTAAGAAATTGGGATACAGAAGACTTAAAAATTGGGAAATATAGAGAATTAAATAGAGTTTCTGAAGTAATTAATAATATGAAACATGATATTGTTAATTATATAAAAGAAATAGAAAATAAAAATAAATTGGAACAACAGTTGAATAGTGAAAAATTAATAAGAATTGAGAAAGAAAAACTTTTAAACGAAACAAAATTACTTTCTCTTCAAATGAAGATGAATCCTCATTTTTTGTTTAATACATTAAATTTGATTGGAAGTACAGCAATAACTTGTGATGCAGAGTTAGCAACAGACCTTATAGAAGCTATATCAGAAATACTAAGATACAATCTTGAATATGACGAAAGAAAAGTTGATTTAGAGACAGAAGTTGATATGTTGAAAAAATATATTTTTATACAAAATACTCGTTGGCAGGATAGAATAGATTTTAAAATTCTTAATAATGTTGAAGAGCAAAACATAAAGATACCTCCAATGCTAATTCAACCATTAATAGAAAATTCAATTATTCATGGTATGAATGGAATTTTAACAAAAGGGTTGATAGAGATTTTATTTTATGAAGAAAAAAATTATATAGTTGTATCAGTTAGTGATAATGGTTGCGGAATTGAAAAAGAAAAATTAAAAAATCTATTTAAGGAAGAAAAAAAGATAGATAATAAAAAAAGGACTAGTATTGGGGTAAAAAATATTAAAAAAAGAATGGAAATGTTGTATAATAGAATTGACCTATTTGAGGTCGAATCGAATGAAAAAGGAACGAAAATTAGTTTGTATTTTCCGAGAGAGGGAGAAAAAAATGATTAAGTTAATGATAGTTGAAGATGAAAAAATTGCTAGAGAGTCAATAAAAAAGTTAATAGAAAAATATTTTTCAGATAAAATAAATATAATTTGTGAATGTGATAATGGGGAAGACGCTGTAGAAAAGGCTCAAAGATTAAGACCAGATATAATACTTTTAGATATTCATATGCCTAAAAGAGACGGACTTTCGGCAGCAAAAACAATAAAATTATACTTGGAAGAAACAGAAATAGTTATAATTACAGCTAATAGTCAATTTGAATATGCACAAGAAGCAATTAAATTAAAAGTTGAAGATTTTTTAGTGAAACCTTATTCAATAAGCTCTTTTAAAGAAATGATAACAAAGTTAATTGAAAAAATTAATAAAAAAGCAGTAAAAGTAAAGGAAGAAAAAGAGTTACAAGAAAATTTATGTCAAATTAAAGCTTTAGTAGAAAAAGATTTTATATCAGAAATGATACAAAATAAAAAAATTGAAGAAAAAGAACTTGCAAATTACTTAAAAGTATTAGAGCTTGAATCTTCAAAATTTAATTGTATAATAAGTAAAATTAAGGAAGAGAATCTGAAAAAAATAATTGGCTGTTTAGAAAAGGAATGCTTTCATCCTTCGGTAAAACTTATATTTTCTTCATATTTAGATAAGCTGATAATATATGTTTTTTCTCAAAATGAAAAAATGATTTCAGAATCAACAGATAAAGTTAGTAAATTACTCTTAAGAAAAGATAAAGAAACATCAATAGTTATAAGTTCAGTATATTTTGGTAGCGAAGAACTTATAAAAGCTCTTGAAGAAGCAAAAAATAAGTTGAATTTATTGTTAAACTCTGAGAATATATCTTCTTATGATATTCCTTATGATTTAGAAGATAATTTATTTAAATTGATACTTGAAACAGAATTAAAAGAACAATTTTCTATAATAAGTACAAATATAGATAATATTTTTTCATATATTTTGACTAAAAATGCTAATTGTCAAATTGATTTTATAAAAACATACATGAAACAACTTACTCTTATGATAGACAGAATATTTAGAAAAATAATATTTGATAAAAATAAATTACAAACTACTGAAGAAATATTTGATAAAATAGATTTATGTTCAACTATTGAAGAACATAAAGAGGTTCTTTTAGATTATATTAGATGTAATTATTCATTGCTAGAAGCTTCAAGAGATAAAAAACATGTTAAAGTTATTGAATATGCAAAGCAATATATTGAAAATAATTTTGATAAAAATATTTCTTTAGAAGATGTAGCTCAACATATAGGGTTAAGTAGTAATTATTTAAGCAAATATTTTAAAAAAGTTGAAAATATTAATTTTAAAGATTATGCTACTCAAATAAGAATTGAAAAGGCAAAAATGATACTTGAAACAAGTGATGGGAATGTAACAGAAGTGGCTGAAAAATTGGGTTATACAGATGTAAGTTATTTTAGCTATGCATTTAAGAAAAAAACAGGATATTCTCCAAAAGAATATTATTCAAATAAAGTTGGGAATAAAGTGCTAGGTTAAAAAATAGGGGATTTTCAAATCCCCTTTTAAATTTTAATGTTTATTTAAATATTCACACGCTGATAATGCAGCTTTTGCTCCTTCACCTGAAGCAATAATAATTTGTTTGAAAGGAACATCAGTAATATCTCCACAAGCATAAATTCCTTCAACAGTTGTTTCACAACCTTTATTTACAACTATTTCCTTAAATTTATTCAATTCTACCAATCCCTCAACAAATTGAGAGTTTGGAACAAGCCCTATTTCAACAAAAACTCCTTCTACCTCAACAATCTTTTCTTCTCCAGAAACTCTATCTTTGTATTTAATACCAGAAACTCCTTGATCTCCAAGAATTTCTACTACTTGAGCAGAAGTTATTGCCTCAATATTTGGTGTTTCTAAAAGTTTATCAACTAAAACTTTATCAGCATTTAACTTATCTGCAAATTCAAGAACTTTAATAGATTTTACCATTTTTGAAAGGTCAAGAGCAGCTTCTACTCCTGAATTTCCTCCACCTACAACAGCAATATCTAATCCTTTAAAGAAAGGACCATCACAGATTGCACAGTAACAAACACCTCTTCCTCTTAATTTATCTTCTCCAGGAACATTAAGTTGTCTCCATTTGCTACCTGCAGCAATAATAACAGTTTTTGCTCTATATTCAATTCCATCAGATAATTTGATAAATTTTATACCATCTTCTACCCTAATATTTTCAACAAAAGTATTTTCTCTAAAGGCGATTTCAAACTGTCTAACTTGACTAGAGAACTTTGTAACAAGTTCATCTCCTTCAATATAGTTATATCCCATATAGTTTTCAATTCCTTTTGTATCTCCAACTTGTCCACCAATTTTACCTGCAACAATAGCTGTCTTAATTCCTTTTCTCATTAAGTAAACAGCAGCAGTCATAGCAGCTGGGCCACCACCGATTATAAAACTCTCATATATTTCATTTACATTAACATCTGTTGTATTTGTTTCTACTCCAAGACCTAAATCTAAATTAAATTCCATTTAACACCACTCCTTAAATAAAAACATTTTTGTAATCATTACAAATTTAATATAACATAAAATCTTTTCCATGTCAACATATAAATTATACTTGATTTCTCCATTTTCTGTAGTAGAATTTATGTATATAGTAATAGCTAGTTGCAAAACTAAAAAATTATTTGTATATAATCACAAATAATTGGCATTGGTTTTAGAGGATTGGCAAGGATGCTTCCTTGCCGTGGGTTCGGGCTTCGCCTAATGTCATCAACTTAAGAAAATTTATTGTTTCTATCTGGGCAACCACAAGGGATT
>JAFGUR010000062.1 GCA_016938425.1 Fusobacteriaceae bacterium | reverse complement strand
ATGCTTAAAACAATAAAAAAGCAAGGAAAAATCGAATCTGAATTTTCAAAAACTCTGGAAATTTTGACGGATAATTCCAATAATATTCAAGGTAGTCTGAATGTTTCAAAAGACAATCTTAGAGAGGTTGTTGAAAGTATTAAAAATATAGACAGTGCAGGAAATCTTACAAAAAATTCTTTGGAAGAAACTAGCATAATTCTTCATAAAAGTAATGATAAAGTTGAAGATTTGAATAAACAGACTAAGGTATTGGAAAATTTATATAAGAATTATTTGGGAATATTTGGAGAAATGGAAAGTAAGATAAAAAATGTAGAAAGTTTATTGGAAAATATAAATAAAGTTGCTTATAAAATCAATCTTTTATCCCTAAATGCAGGAATAGAGGCTGCAAGGGCAGGTGAAAATGGAAGAGGTTTTGGGGTAGTGGCTCAGGAAATAAAAAAACTTGCAGAAGACACAAAAGAGCTTAGCTCTGATATAGAAAAGAATCTTGGGACAGTTGTTTCAAATGTGCTATATTTATCTGGAGAAACTAGAGATGCCTTTATTAATATCGAAGAATTGTCTAAAGATACTTTGGAAATGAAGAATCAATTTTCAAAATTGATGGAAAAAGATGCTTTAATTATGGGGCAGATGGAAGATGTTAATAGTTTTTCAAAGTCTGGCTTAGAAACAGTTAGAAGAATAAATAAGAATTTTGAGGATAATTTTTTGGATATAGAGAATATAATTAATTCGATGAATGATATTAGCAAAAAAAGACTGGATAAGGATATATTTTTTGTAGATTTTACTAGTTTTCTATATCAGTTAGAGGACATATTTAAAGAAATAAAAAAATAAAAGAAACACCTTAAATCTTTATTTTCTTAGAGTTTTTCAGAAGTTTTTTATACTTATAGGAAATTATAAATATTAATGAAATAAGTACGAATCGAAATGAGCCAAAGGCTCCTTTCTTGTACTTATAGGAAACTATAAATTCTAATGAAATAAGTAAGAATCGAAATGAACCGAAGGCTCCTTTCTTGTAATTAAAAAGGAGTTACCCTTCTAAATTGATAAAAATAATTATCAATTTAGGAGGGATTTTTAAATTTTAATGAAATAAGCAATTAATTTATACGGAGTTTTCTATAGATTGAGTTTAGGGCATTCTTTAAAATAACTTCCGAAATCAAAAGATAATATAGGTGTTAAATATAGTAGAAAGTATTTTATGCAATTAAGAAAAGCGAGTAAAACAAAAACAGTATTTTCAATAGACGATAGTCTAGTGAAAACACTGCGTTTAGCAATGATATGAGTAGGAATAGTACAAAAAATTATTTACAGGCTCTAAACCCCTTTTTTTCGTCTTCCTTTGTTTATTATAAAATCTTTTTTTATAACTTTATTGTAAACAGAAATCACTTTATAGAAGTTATCAATTTCTTCTGTTGAACATTCTTTTTTTAGTTCTTCCATTGTT
>JAFGUR010000061.1 GCA_016938425.1 Fusobacteriaceae bacterium | reverse complement strand
TTATAAAAATTTCTCTCTTTTCTCTCAAAAATTTAATGATTCTTTCTTCAAATATTAGCAAAATTATTACTGACAGAGTAAGTGTTTCAATAAAAAATATTTCAATAGAACTTCTATTACTTCCCATATAGTATAAGAAATCTGACAAAAGTTTATGTATCCCTATAAAATATTCTTTTTCTAAATATGTATAAGGACTTATTACTAGAAAAATTAAAAATCCTATAACAGTGCTCCTATTTTTCACCCTATTTCCCCTCCAACATTTCTCCAACAAAATCTAAAATTTCTTTTTTCCCTGCATTTGTTAAACTACTATGAAAAAGTACATCATCATTGGAGAACTCTAATTTTTTCTTTATTTCTTTCAATTGCTTAAATTTTTCATTATTTGATAATTTATCGCACTTAGTAAAGATTATAAAATAATCAACTTCATAGTGTGTTAACCATTCTAACATCTCTATATCTTCTCCACTTGGAACTCTTCTTATGTCTAATAATACAAATACTAGTTTTTTCCTTTCACTTTTTAAATAATTTTCCATTGTTTTTCCCCATGATTCTTTAACTGCCATGGGAACTTTTGCAAATCCATACCCTGGTAAATCTACAAAGTTAAACTCATTATTTATCAAAAAAAAGTTTACCAATTGTGTCCTTCCAGGTGTTTTAGAAGTTTTTGCTAACTTTTTTCTTCCTGTCAAACTATTTATTAATGATGACTTTCCAACATTTGATCTCCCCACAAATGCAAATTCCATTTTATTTAAAGCTTCTGGGTAATCTTTTTCATTTACTGCCGATTTTACAAAATCTGCCTGTTTAATATCCATTTTTCTCCTACCTTTTCTCTATAAATATTTTTCATTAAATTTCTCTATAATTTTTCTATGACTTTTTAACATTTCTTGAGGTAAATTTTTAGAGTTAAAAAATTTATGCTCTAAAACTTCATCCTTATCATCTACAATATCTCCCTCAAAATCTTTGGTAAAATATCCAATTGTAACTGAATAAAACTCATCTCCATTTGAGCATTTTACAAAATATTCTGCTCCAGATAAAATATCTATTAATTTCAAATTATTTATTCTAAGCCCTGTTTCTTCAAATACTTCTCTCTTTGCTGTTTCTTCTGCTGATTCTCCCATTTCCATTAAACCCCCTGGAAGACCCCATGTGCCATAAGGGCTAACTCTTTTTTGAAGCAAAATCTCATTTTGATTATTTAAAATAATAGCTACTGATCCATTTAAAATTAAAGGAATATGACCTATTTTAGCTCTCAACTCTTCTATGTACCCCATTTTTCTCCATTCATAGAAATTCCCTCTACTACAAAGTAGAAGAGGGAATATTAAAATTAACCTTTTTTAAATACTAATTTTTCAACATCTTCATAAGTTTTAACTAAATGAATTGTTATATCTTTTTTTATTTCTTTTGGAATTTCATCAGCGTCAACACCGTTATCATAAGGAAGTATTACTTCTCTTATTCCAACTCTATGAGCACCTATTACTTTTTCTTTAACTCCACCAATAGGTAGAACTTCTCCTGTAATAGTAATTTCTCCTGTCATTGCTATATCTTGTCTTACTTCCCTATGAGAAATAGCAGATATAAGAGCTGTCGTTATTGTTATCCCTGCTGATGGTCCATCTTTTGGAACAGCACCCTCTGGAAAATGTAAATGAATATCATATTTTTCATTAAAATTATCTTCCAAATTAAATTGTTCTCTTCCACTTCTTACATAAGAATAAGCAACACTTGCTGATTCTTTCATAACTTCTCCAAGTTTTCCTGTCAAAGTTAATTTCCCTTTACCTTCCATTTTTATAGCCTGAACTTCTAAAGTTGTTCCTCCAACAGCTGTCCATGCTAATCCATTAACAATTCCAACTTTTGGTGCTTTTTCTTTTTGTTTATCAGGTCTAAATTTAGGCTTATCTAAGTATTTTTCAAGATTTGAACATGTTATATTCAAAGCATCTTTTTTATTTTCCAAGATTTCTTTTGCTATTCTTCTATGAAGTCTAACAATTTCTCTTCTAAGATTTCTAACTCCTGCTTCTCTTGTATATTCATTAATTATTCTCATTAAAGCTTCATCTGAAACTTTAATTTTATATTTTGATAATCCTGTTTCTTTTAAAGCTTCTGGTAATAAATACTTTTTGGCTATATGCTTTTTCTCAAACTCTGTATAAGAATTTAAAGAAATGATTTCCATTCTATCTCTTAAAGGCCCTGGTATTGAACCTAAATCATTAGCTGTTGCTATAAAGAAAACATCAGATAAATCAAAAGCTGTGTCAATATAGTGATCTTCAAAGTTTTTATTTTGTGCTGGATCAAGAACTTCAAGCATAGCTGATGCAGGATCTCCTCTAAAGTCTGTAGACATCTTATCTAATTCATCTAACAAAATAAGTGGATTATTCGTTCCTGCCTCTTTAATAGCCTTTATAACTCTCCCTGGCATACTTCCTATATAAGTCCTTCTATGTCCTCTAATTTCAGCTTCATCTCTAACTCCACCTAATGAAATTCTAGCAAATTTTCTATTCATTGCTCTTGCAATAGAAGCTGCCAATGAGGTTTTCCCTACTCCTGGAGGCCCTACAAAACAAATGATAGAACCTTTAACTTCTTTATTAAGTGTTTTTACTGCTAAAAATTCTAAAATTCTTTCTTTAATTATATCTAAACCATAATGGTCTTCATCAAGAATTTCTTTAGCTTTTTTAACATCCAAAGACTCTTTGCTTTTTTTACTCCAAGGCAATTCTAAAACTGCCTCAACATAAGAACGAATAACTCCAGCTTCAGATGAAAATTGTGGCATTTTTGCAAGTCTATCAACTTCTTTATTAAGTTTTTTCCTTAACTCAGCACCAATTTTGGCTTCTTTAATCTTTTCTTTAAGTTCGAAAACATCATCATTTTCAATTGAATTTTCTCCAATTTCTTCTTTAATTGTATTAATTTTCTCTCTTAAATAATAATTTTTCTGAAGATTATTCATTTTTTCTTTAACTTTTGTGTCTATCTCTTTTTCAATTCCAACTATTTCTATCT
>JAFGUR010000060.1 GCA_016938425.1 Fusobacteriaceae bacterium | reverse complement strand
TCTGCATTTTTTTACTAAAAATAGAGTTAAAATCTTTTAAAATCAGTGATTTTGTATTTTCAGCAAGTCCTAATTACTTGTATTTGATAGGGAATTATTTTTTTAGAGAGTAAAGAGACTGATAATTAAATTATTAGAATAAACCTATAAATAGATAGAAAATAAATAATATTTATGATAAAATTATATGAATGAAAAAGAATGACGAGCTATATAAATTATAAATTTAGTAGTAAAGGTGAGAAAATGGAAAAAAATCAAATACCGAAACATGTAGGTATTATAATGGATGGAAATGGTAGATGGGCAAAACAACAAGGGAAACCTCGTATATTTGGACATAAAGAAGGAGCAGAAAGAGTTATAGATATAGTTAGGGCAAGTAAAAATATAGGTATAAAATACCTAACTCTTTATGCATTTTCTACAGAAAACTGGAAAAGAAGTGTTGATGAAGTTAAAGGCTTAATGCTTTTATTTGAACAATTTTTAAAAGGACAAAAAAAATTAATGTTAAAAGAAAATGTAAGTTTAAGAATTGTTGGAAGAAAAGATGGAGTTTCAGATAGATTATTAAAAATAATTGATGAAATTGAAAAAGATACTTATCTTGAAAATCCTGCATTAGAACTTAATATAGCGTTTAATTATGGAGGACGTCCTGAAATTATAGACGGAATAAACAAACTTTTGCAGGAAGGTAAAAAGTCTGTTTGTGAGGAAGAATTTAAAAATTATTTATATAATACTTATATTCCAGATCCAGAACTTATAATTAGAACAAGTGGAGAATTTAGAACAAGTAATTTTTTATTATGGCAAAGTGCTTATTCAGAATATTATATAACAGAAACTCTTTGGCCAGATTTCAAAGAAGAGCAACTTATACTAGCGATAGATAGTTATGTAACAAGAGAAAGAAGATTTGGAGGGGCTAAATAATCTATGAAAAATAGAATACTAATAGCTTTAATTTTCATTCCTTTATTAGTTTTTATATATTTAAAAGGAGAATTATTATTCCTTTTATTCACTAATGTAATTGTTGGTGTAAGTTTATATGAATTTTATGGAATGATGAAAGCAAGTGGAAGAGAAGTAGCTTTAGAGTATGGAGTAACAATAGGAATGGGACTAAGTGTAAGTATGTATTTAGCAGAAAAAGGTTTTCTTCATAATGTAGAAGGCTACGTAGTACCTATATGTGTTTTTATTAGTGTGTCTTTATTAATAATGAGAGTACTACAGAAAAAGATAGAAGGTTCTACAGCGTATATTGGAAATACATTTTTAGGACTTTTATATATTCCACTTTTATATTTGCATATATATGGAATAAGAGGATTGGAAAATGGTGGATATTGGATTTTAACATTACAAATACTTTTATGGGTTTCAGATTCAGCAGCTTATTTTGTGGGAATAAAGTTTGGTAGAAAATTTTTCAAAGAAGGATTATCTGTAATTAGTCCAAAAAAATCTTATGAAGGTTTAATGGGTTCAATGATATTTACGATTTTAGGTTTGTTTTTAATAAAATTAGTATGGTTTAAACACATGAATATAAGTTATTTACATATGGTAGCAATAGCTTTAATAGTTTCATTAATAGGAACAGTAGGAGATCTAGCTGAGTCAATGTTCAAAAGAGAGTTTGGAATTAAAGATTCAGGGGTAGCCTTAGGAGAACATGGAGGAATATTAGATAGATTTGATAGTATGATTTTTGTTTTACCAGCTGTTTTTTATTATTTTAAATTATTTATAAAATAAAAAGAAGGCTTTGATATCAAGGCCTTTTTGACTTTATTATGATAAATGTTTGTTGTAGTATTAATGTTTATTTGGGAGGACACATGAAAAATATAGTAGTTTTAGGTTCCACAGGAAGTATAGGAACTAGTGCATTAGAAGTAATAAAAGGGCTAAGTAATGAGTATAATGTTTTGGGACTTAGTGCAAATAGAAACTTAGCTTTAATATTGGAACAAATAGAACAATTTAATCCTAAATTTGTGTCTATAGGTTCTACTGAAGATGCAGAAAAAATTAAAAAAGTATATCCAAATATAGAAGTGTACTATGGAGATGAAGGTCTTAAAAAATTAGGAATGCTTGACGAAACAGATATTTTATTAACAGCAGTAAGTGGGGCGATAGGAATAGAGGCAACTTTAGAAGCTATTAAAAGAGAGAAAAGAATAGCACTTGCTAATAAAGAAACTATGGTTGCAGCAGGAGACTTAATAAATAAAATGTTAAAAGAGTACAAGGCAGAAATTATTCCAGTAGATAGTGAGCATTCTGCACTTTTTCAAAGTTTGCACGGAGGAAAAGATGGAGAAGTTAGAAAACTTATATTAACAGCAAGTGGAGGACCTTTTAGAACTTGGGATAGAGAAGCGATTAAAGATGTGAAGGTAGAAGATGCTTTAAAACATCCAAATTGGTCAATGGGAAGTAAAATTACAATAGATTCTGCAACACTTGTTAATAAAGGTTTAGAAGTTATAGAAGCTCATCAATTATTTGGTATTCCTTATGAAAATATTGAAGTTTTAGTCCATCCACAAAGTATAATACATTCAATGGTTGAGTTTTGTGATAATTCAATAATTGCTCAATTGGGAGTACCAGATATGAAACTTCCGATTCAATATGCTTTTACTTATCCAGAAAGAGTCTGTAATTATGTTTTAGAAGGGTTGGATTTTGTTAAAAGTGCGAGTACACTAACTTTTGAAGAAGTTGATAACGAAAAATTAAAAGGAATAAAACTGGCTATTGAAGCAGGGAAAAAAGGTGGTACAATGCCAGCAGTTTTTAATGCTGCTAATGAAGTAGCTGTGGAATTATTTTTAAAAAGAGAAATTAATTTTTTAGATATTTATGAAGTGATTGAAAAAGCTATGGAACAGCATATAGTTATTTCTGGAGACAACTTGGGAAATATAAAAAAAGCAGATAAAGAAGCAAGAGATTTTGCTTATTCATATAAAAAATAGAAGTAACTATTCTAAGGATAACAAACATTGATTTTAAAACCAATGTTTTAGAGGAATAGCAAGGATTAATTTTTATGATGGGTGTGGACTCAATTTTGTCTAAAGAACCCTATCTAAATCTCTAATGTCGTCAACTTTAGAGAATTTACTATTCTAACCTGGGCAACCACAAGGGATTGCCCTTACAAAATCAATATGTTCTGTAGGGTGCGCCTCTTGTGGGCGCCCTAAGTTGATGACATTGTCTAAATCTCCCTAAAAAGGGGAGACTTGAAGTTTTAACATGGATGAGTAGTTATAAATAGAAAAAGGTTTAATAACTTTAATATAGTTAGTTGAAAAATTTAAAAATATTTGTACATAGTTAAAAATAATACCAAATAAGATTTTTATTGATTTTAATGAGACTGAGGTTTTTTAAGCCTAGTTGAATTATGGAGTGGCGAGGATGGAGTCCTTGCCGTGGGCTCAGGCTCCGCCCTGATTCCCCATTTTTTGCCACTGTAGGTGGGGGAATTACTAAAAAACGTTATTTTTTATATAAGTAAAATAAAGGAGTTAGAGTTTTGCAATAAACTAATATTTTTATATTACTGGAGGAGAAATGGGAAAACTTATTGTTATTGAAGGTACAGATTCTAGCGGGAAAGAAACACAAACGAGAAAGATATACGAAAAATTAGTATCAGAAGGATATTTATGTAAAAAAATATCATTTCCAAATTATGAAAGTGAAGCTTCTCAACCAGTAAAAATGTATCTTTCTGGGAAATTTGGGAAAGAAGCAAGCAAAGTAAATCCATATCCAATATCTACAATGTATGCGATAGATAGATATGCTTCATATAAAGAAAATTGGGAAAAAGATTATAAAACAGATAAAGTAATTATAGCAGATAGATATACAACTTCTAATATTGTCCATCAAGCTTCAAAATTTGATAATTTGGAGGATAAAGAAAATTATATAAATTGGTTGGAAGATTTGGAATATGACAAAATGGAACTTCCTAGACCAGATTTAGTAATATTTCTTAATATGCCTACCAATAAGGCTTTAGAGTTAATATCTAAAAGAAGCAATAAAATTACTGGAGAAGATAAAAAGGATATACATGAGAAAGATAAAGAATATTTAGAAAAGTCTCATAAAAATGCATGTGACATAGCAGAAAGATTAGAATGGAAAGAAATACACTGTGTTAATAAAAATGGAGAAATAAAATCTATTGAAGAAATACATGGAGAAATTTACAATGTAATAAAAAAAGTAATTAGCTAATTGCAAAAATAAAAATTATTTGTACATATTTAAAAATAATACAAATAAGATTTTTATTGATTATAATGAGACTTAGACTTTTAAGTCTTTAGTCGAATTATGGAGTGGCGAGGATACTTCCTTGCCGTGGGTTCGGGCTAATGTCGTCAACTTTAGAGGATTTATTATTCTAACCTGGGCAATCACAATGGATTGCCCTTACAAAATCAATATGTTCTGTAGGGTGCGCTTCTTGTGGGTGCCCTAAGCTGATGGCATTGGGGTTGGGGCTTCGCCCCGATTTTCCATTCTTTCGCCACCGTAGATGGGGGTGTATAAAAAACGTAGTTTTTTATATTAAGTAAAATCAAGTTGTTGAAATTTTGCAACAAACTAAAAATTGATTTAATGGAGGATATATGAATAGTAGTATTTTATTAACATTATTAATGTTAGGAATAATTATAATGATACATGAACTAGGACATTTCTTGGCAGCAAGAATGTTTAAAATACCTGTAAGTGAATTTGCATTGGGAATGGGTCCGAAGCTTATAACTTATCATGGGAAAGAAACAGATTATGCAATAAGAGCAATTCCTATGGGTGGTTTTGTAAATATTGAAGGGATGGAAATTGATAGTACTCAAAAAAATGGTTTTAATGCAAAGAAACCATGGCAAAGATTTATAGTTTTATTTGCTGGAGTTTTTATGAACTTCATACTAGCTTTTTTTATTGTTTTAATGTCAAATTTCTTACAAGGGAATTCTCAAATTTCTGATAAAGCAGTAATTGGAGAGGTAATAAAGGGAACAAATGCTGAAAAAACTTTGATTGCTGGAGATAAAATAATTGAAATAGAAGGAATAAAAGTATCAAAATGGAATGAAATATCACAGGTGATTAAATCTAGTGATAAAAAAGAAATAAGTGTAAAAATTTTAAGGAATGAAAAAGAAATAGATGAAAAAATTAAATTAACATATTTGGAAAAAGAAAAAATGTACATAATTGGTATACGTCCTAGTATAATTACTAAAAAATATGGATTGGTAGAAGGTTTTAAAGTAAGTTTAATAGATTATAAAAACTTATTTAAAGCTATTATTGATGGATTTAAAATGCTTTTTACAGGAAAAGTAAAAATGAATGATATGACAGGAACAGTAGGTCTAGTTCAAGTTGTATCTGATGTAGGTCAAAATAGTGTAGGGTTTGTTATATGGCTTACAGCACTTTTATCAATAAATGTTGGATTATTTAATTTATTACCTTTTCCAGCTTTAGACGGTGGAAGAATAATTTTTGTATTGTTAGAAATGATCGGAATAAAAATTAATAAAAAGATAGAGGAAAAACTTCATTTAGTAGGAATAGTTATACTAGTGGCCTTGTTTATATTAATAACATTTAATGACATAAGAAAATTTTTCTAGAAAAGGGGTTTTTGGTATGAAGAAATTAGTCATTTATTTTGCAATCATTTGTTTAACATATTCACTTGAAACAGCAACATTTATATTAGATAATGATATGCTGTTTTCTGATAAGTGGTATACTAATGGAATGGAGGTAAAATATGATGACTATTTTTTTAATAAAGAGAAAAATAGCTTGAAATATAATGAAAAGGACACATATTTGATAGGGCAAAAGATGTTTGTTCCAACTACTTTTTATAAAAGTTCAGAATATATTGATACATATGATAGACCATTTGCAGGATATTTATATTTTGGGAAATTAAAGGAAAAATATTATGAAAATAGTAATTACACTAAAAAAGGTTTGCTAGTAGAAATAATTGGGAGCAAATCCTTCGCAGCAGATGCACAAGAATATCATCATGAAAACTTTGGGATGACAACTCCAAGAGGTTGGGATACTCAGATAGAAGATATATATGGACTTGCATATATTTATGAGAGAAGTAATAATTATAAAGAATATAAAATAGACGATAATATAAGCTTTGATGAAAGGCTAGTAACAGGACTTCATATGGGGAATGTAATGTTCTATGGAGAACTTTACGGTGCATTTAGATTTGGGAAAATAAATAAACCTTATGAGTTTAAGGGAAGAGAAGAAGAAGGTGGATTTTTTAGTCCTGATGAGTTGTATATGATTGCAGAGGGTGGAGTTATGGCTAAAGTTCATGATTCAACTTTAGAAGGCGATTGGTTTGGAGATAATAGTCCTTTGACTGTGGATTATTATCCGTTACTTGCTACGAATAAAATAGGAGTGGTATCAAGATGGAATAATTTTCAATTTGACTATGAACTTGCTATACAAAGTACAGAAATTAAATCAAGAAAATGGAGTATGAATGATTTTAAATATCACACTTTGAAATTTACTTATATTTGGTAGAATTAAATTAATGAAGTAAATATTATAAAATTAAGAAGTCTAGAATGGGCTTCTTTTTTTATACTTATTGGAAAATATAAATAATAAAGTACGAATTGAAATATATCAAAGTTATTTAATAAAGAAATTTAAATTTGAAAAATATTAGTTTTAGAGTTAATATATTAGAAAAGTTCAAATAACTAAAAAAAGGAGAAATAAAAATGACAAATATAATTTTTAAGCAAACTCCCTTATACAAATTTTTAGAATATTGTAATAATGAAGGGAAAATAGTACCTAAGATTTTAGATTGTGGAGCCGGAGGGATAACACCGCCACTTAGTTTATTCAATTCTTTTGGTTATGAAACTATTGGAGTAGAACTTGACAAAAAGCAGGCGGAAAAAGCAAATAATTTTGCAGATAAAAAAAATCAAAGATTAAATATACTAGTAGGGGATATGACTAAATTGGACTTTGATGATAATACCTTTGATTTTGTTTATTCATATAATTCTGTATTTCATATGAAAAAAAATCAAATAGAAAAAGCTATAAAGGAGATGAAAAGAGTATTAAAATCAAATGGTTTAATTTTTGTAAATTTCTTGTCTATTGATGATTTTAGGTTTGGTGAAGGCCCTCATTTGGGAAATAATCAATATGAACAGATAGATGATGAACCAGTAGTACATTCATACTTTGATTATGATGAAGCAGATAAATATTTTGAGGACATGCAATTTATTTTAAAAGAAAGAAGAATTGTTGAGCGTGTTTTTGAAGGAGAAAAAATTAAGCAGGGATTTATTGATTATATTTTTAGAAAGTAAAAAAGTAAATAGATTAAATATAAACTAAAACTAGGGAAATTATTTAACTTAACGGTTTCTACAAAAGTTAATAATTAAAATTAATAGAGAATATTTATAAAAAAAGCTAAATTAAGTTAAATAAATTTCCGATAAAGTTATTGTTAAGAAAAAAATTAATAAAAAATTAACATAAAAATTTGACTTTTAGTAAAAATGAGGTATACTCGAAATGGGAAGATAAAATTATTGTAGGTATATTTCTGTATATTTTATAGCTTAATTGTAGAGAAAAAGAAAAAAATGTGCTAAAATCAATATTTTTTTGAAAAAAGCTTGAAATATTACTGTAAAAATGGTATATACTAAATTGTGGGAAAGATTACACAAGTTTAATTTATCATTTTAATCTTTTTAAAAGAAATTTTAGAAGGATTGGGATGTTAAAAGAGACTTTTTAAAAATATGTTTTAGAGAAAAAAAGAGGAGATGATTACACATGAAAAGAACAGCAACATTAGTAGCTGGGTTATTACTAGTTACAGGTACAGTATTCGCAGAAGGAAAATTAGATTTTTCGGGAACAGTTATTAAAGCAAACACAAAATTAATTGAAAAAAACTATGAAGCAGTAAATGATGATTCAAATGGAGATACTGACATCATATTAAAAGTTAATTACGACTTAGGGAACAACACTACAGCAACATTTAAATTTGATACTGATTCAGAAGATGATACATATGATAATAATATGAATATCATGGTAAAAACAGTTCAAGGAAAAGTGGAAGCTCAATTTGATGCTGGATTAGATTTTAATGATTCATCTAAAGGAAGTGTAGCATTTAAAGAAAATCAAGATTCATCAGATACATATATCAAATATAACTATACTGATAATATGTCAGTAGCATTCTATCCATTTAACATGGGATTAAAAAATGGTTCTGAATTTGATAAAGGAGATCATTACACAGAAATTCCAGGAGTTGTATTAACATCAGGAAAATCATATGTAGGATTTGGTATGGATGAAGTAGAATATCTTAAAAAAAATGGAACAGATGATTATTCATCTAAAATAGATTCAGTAATGGCAGTAAAAGCAGGAACTACATTTGAAACAGATAAAGTGAAATTATCACTAAAATATTCAGGAGTTTTCTTTGGAGATGAAATAAAAAATGCATATTATGGTACTGATGCTAATGCTAATGATAATTATGAAGATACTGAAGTTACAAGAGCAATAATAGGAGAAAAATCATTTGTTGCTACTGGAGGAAACTTAGGATTAGTAACTAATGATATTAATGCAAAGGCAGAAGTTAAAGTGACAGACAAAATTAAAGTAAATGCAGAAGTTGGAATGGTAACATTAGCAGATGATTTAGAATTAACTTCATACAATGAAAATGGAACAGCTACAGGAACTTCAAAAGAAGATTCTGGATTTGGATTGTTTGTTAAAGGTTCTTATGCTTTATCAGATGTAGTTACTCCATATGTAAAATTAAAACATTCAACAGATGGATTTGTAGCTTATGGAGATATGAGAGATTGGAATGGAGTTAAAAATTCTTTAACTGGAGAAAAAACTGATGGAGTTACAGAAGTTTCTTTAGGAACTGATTATAAATTAACTGAAAAATTAGTTCTTAATGGAGAGTTTACATTTAAAAATGCAGGAAATTATATATTTGAGGATAAAACGTCAGATACAACTAAATATTCAAAAACAAATTATACTTTAGCAGCATCAGCAACATTTACATTCTAATATAAATAAAGTAAATCTTAAAGAGGTGAGTAATCACCTCTTTTTTTTATATGCTAAAAAATAGCGAATTTAAAATATTGGGTAAATATTAAAAATCAAAAAAGGTCTAAGGCGTTTATAATAAATATTTTTACAATGATTATATTTATATATATTTTACTAAAAAAAATAGAATATTTTCTAAAAAATTTAAAATTATTCTTGAAAAAGTTTGTAAAAAATGGTATAAATTTACTTGTGTAAAAAATCTATAAATTTTCTCAAAATTATATTTGAAAAATAAGT
>JAFGUR010000059.1 GCA_016938425.1 Fusobacteriaceae bacterium | reverse complement strand
GAAGATATAGCCCGGAGGATTTCATTATGGCACTAAATGTTTCTTTTGATAAGAAAAAATAGACTGGGAAAGAAGTAAGGAATATTTGAAATATGAAAAATAATATGTTATATATGTAAATAAAGTTAATAAAATATGACTAAAGGAGAAAATAGAATGACAAAAAAAGAATTTGTAGAATTATATGCAGAAAAAGCAAAATTTGAGTCAAAAGCAGAAGCAGAAAGAAAATTAAATGCGATATTGGACTTATTTGAAGAAACATTGGTAAAAGGAGAAGAAATAAACTTCGTAGGTTGGGGAAAATTTGAAGTAAAAGAAACAGCAGCAAGAACAGGAAGAAATCCTAAAACAGGAGAAGAAGTAGCAATACCGGCTAAAAAAGTAGTTAAGTTCAAAGCGGGAAAAGGTCTCGCCGATAAAGTAGATAAATAGGAAATATATATGGCTTATGCAAGTTTCTGAACAAATAAAGGAAGCTTGCATTTTTTAATATGAGATGAGGGTAAATTATTTGAATTGGGGAGAATATATAAATGAAATTGGGAATAATTGTGGTAATAATATTGGTTATTGCCAGAACTATCTATAGGGTAAAAAAGCAAAAGGATACACGTTTTAAAAGGTATAGGTATATTAGAAAAAAATAGTATTGTTTATAAGTAAACCATAAGGTAAACCTCAAAAAAATTGAGGTTCTTTTAATTTATGAGAAAAAGGAAATTAAATCCTGGTTTCAAAGTTTTTTTCTTATTTTTTAATTATTGTCAAATGGCTTTCATATATTTAAATTGATTTTTTTAAAGAAAAGGCATATAATAGTTGTAAGGATATTTGCAAAAAAAAAGAAATAGAGGTGATGCAGAGTGGATATTAATATAAGTCAGGCTATCGTTAATAAAATTAATAATTATCAGCTAAGAGAACCTATCCTATTTGATGAATTGTTGACAGGATTTGAAAAATATAAAGAAGCTGTTTATACTGCTGTGTCGAGACTACATAAAAAGAATATAATTGAAACATATGAAAAAGGAATTTATTATAAACCTAAGAATACAAAATTTGGTAAATTGGATATTGATAAAGAACTATTGATAAGAAAGAAGTATATTGGAGAGAAAAATCAATTAGGTTATGTTACTGGACCAGAAGTTTGGAATAAGTTCGGGTTAACTACTCAAATAAGTAACAGAAAATGGGTTGCTCAATCTACGAATCGAAAAAAAGAAATAGATAGCTTAAAGCTAGTTATTATAAAAGCTAAGGCTAATATAGAAAGCAATAATGTTCATATTTTACAATTTCTTGATATACTTGATCAAATTGATCTTATTCCTGATACAAATGAAACTAGTGTTATCTTGCAACTAAAAGAACATTATATGAATGAATTCAGTGTAGAAGAGCGTTTTAATATTTTTAATTATGTTGAAAGTTATCCATATAAGGTAAAGGTATTGCTTGGCTTTATTGCATCTCATGTAAAGAATGAATATTTTGAAGTAATGTTAAATAACTTCTTAAAGAAAGTTAAAACAAGGAATAAAGTTAAAGTAAATATTGATTTAAGTAAATTTGAAATAAGAAATGAATGGAGTGCTTTGATTGAAACTACACGAAAATAAAGAGGATTTTTTTGATTTAATAGAATTAGTGGCACAAGATTATAATCTTGACCCATCTATAATTGAAAAAGATTATTGGGTTACAAGAGCATTATATTTATTATCTCAAAGTGAAATGAAAAACTATGCAATTTTTAAAGGTGGAACTTCTTTAACAAAATGCTATAAGGACTTAAACCGTTTTTCAGAAGATATAGATATTGGGGTATTAAAGGAAAATCTAAGCATTACAGCAATTAAAAAAAGAATGAAAAATATAGAAGTTTCAATGGTAGACAAATCATTTGAAGTTGTTAACAAGATTGCAGACAGTAAAACTTGTAGAGAGACTGAATTTAAATATAGCTCTCTTTATATTAATAGCTTGAATGAGTTACATAAGCATATAAGATTTGAAATAATGAGTTTTCTGGAGCCAACACCTTATGAAAAAAGAGAAGTAACTTCCTTTATTCAGGATTATTTATATAAAAATGAACTTTTAGAAGCTATTTCTGAAAATAATATGGAGAGGTTTGAACTTAATGTTTTGTCTTTAGATAGAACTTTATTAGAAAAAATTGTTTCCTTAATAAGAATGTCTTATGAAGAAAACTTAGAAGAACTAAAGAAAAAGACAAGACACTTATACGATGTTCATATGTTTTATGGATTTAATAAAGATTTCTTCT
>JAFGUR010000058.1 GCA_016938425.1 Fusobacteriaceae bacterium | reverse complement strand
TCAACTTTAAACCCATCAAAATCAGGACCATCTACACAGGCAAATTTTGTTTCACCATCATAAGTAAGTCTACACCCACCACACATACCTGTGCCATCAATCATTATTGGATTTAGAGAAACATAAGTTTTAATGTCCATTTCTTTTGTTATATTTACAACAGCTCTCATCATGGGTAAAGGGCCAATGGCAATCACATAATCATATTTTTCTCCACTAGCTATTAATTCTTTTAGTTTATCTGTTACAAAACCTTTTATTCCACTAGAACCGTCATCTGTGCAGATATATCTGTTTTCTGTTATTTTAGAAAAGTCATCTTCAAGAATTACATAATCTTTATTTCTTGCACCTAAGACTAAATCAACAGAGATTCCATTATCATGAAGTTCTCTAAGTTGAGGGAATATTGGAGCTGCACCAACACCTCCAGCAATACCTAAAACTCTTTTAGCTCCTTCTTCAATGTGAACTTTTTTCCCCATAGGTCCACTAACAGCAAAGATAAAATCTCCAGCTTGTTTTTGGTTAAGAAGTTTTGTAGAATATCCTACAACTTGATAAATAATAGTAACAGTTTGTTTATCTCTATCATAGTCAGCGATAGTAAGAGGTATTCTTTCCCCATCCTCTTCTACCATAACCATAAGAAATTGTCCAGCTCCACATTTTTTAGCAATAAAGGGCGCTTCAACGACCATTTTTTCAACTGTACTATTTAAGTTTTCTTTTGAAATTATTTTGTACATATTTTTTTCCTTTCAAAATTATATTATAATTATTTAAAATAAAGAAGCCCAAAGGCTTCTCAAATTATTGAACTTTTTTCTTTTTTGTAATTGCTATTAAAACACCTAATAAAATTGATAAAAACGCTGAAGCCAAGACTCTATATTCTGGTGGCATTAAAAATACAATTGTATGTAATGGTATCCATATAAATATACAAGTTTTAAACCAAGAAAAACTAACTAAAGTATACCAATCAATTTTATCAACAATGGCTTTAATTGTTACATTAACTTTTTCTTCAAATTTTATATCAATCCATAAATCCATAAATTTATGATAAATATAGAGCATTGGACCAAAGGTTAGATTCATTATTAAACTTCCTAAAAATGCTTGTGCAAATTTAGAGCCATTAAAAGGGAGTTTTCCTACTTTTTGAGCTCCAGCAACTCCTGCCATAAATACTGTAAATACAAGAGTTATCATCATTCCTAAAATTCCCCATACAATTGCTTTTTTTATGAAATTGTTTGGAATAATCCATTCTTTTTCTTGAATTCTAGAACCGAGCATGTCTCCCATTGAAGCTAAAATGAAAAACTTTACGAATCCTCCCAAATACGGGTATTTTTCAGTTAAATGAATAAATGTCTCTCTTGACTCTGGGATTAGTAATATAATCACCCAAATAGCTAATAAAATACTCCAAATAATGTCTCCTTTTAAGTTCTTCATCTCATCTCCTTAAAAATTATCTTTTTCTTCAACATACACTTTTGGTAATATTGTAGCTAAATTTTGATATTCTTTTATATTATGACCAAATAGAGTTTTTGGAACAATTATAGGTAATTTCACTTGTTCTGGCAGAGTTTTAATTATTTTTCCTTCTACCCAACCAAATCCAATCCAAAATCTTGAACAAAATAATACTCCATCTTTATATGGATACCATTTATGTGTCATTGCAGCTGCTACATTTGATTCGCCAATAGCACAAACCATTGATTCACATTTTTCTTTTCCTATTATTTCTGGTGTATATCCAAAATCTTTTGGACTTTTAAAACATAATTTTAAAAGTTCTGGCCCTAATCCAATATCTTCTAAAATTATATGGTTTACTCCCCATGTTTTTTGATTCATAGGCACATTAGGGTCACAAACGTAATCTACTTTATCAGCTCTAGCAAAATAATGATCTTCATTATCCCATATTTTGTATCTCAAATCGGAACCAACGCTATGCCAAGCAAACCACCAATCAAGCATTTCACCAGTAACTCCGGGCATATATGTCGTGTTTGCTACAAATCCTGTTCCATCTTTAGCAACTCCAAATCCTGTTTGACAAAACTCATTATCAATTCCTTCTAAATATAAGTCTTTATCATCAAATGATAAACATTTATCTTCTGAAATAGCTTCTCCATTCCAAATATCAAGTTTATCTTGAGGAATTTTTGCTAATTCTTGTTCAAAGTATTTAAAATATGATAGATTTTTTTCTTCTTTACTAACTCCAACTTTTTTCATTAAGTGTCTCCTTTATATTATATTTGTAGTTTGTTGCAAAACTCTAACACCTTTATTTTACTTACATAAAAAATGTAGTTTTTTATGTAATCCCCCCACCTTCGGTGTGGAAAGAAAGGAGGAGTCAGGGCGAAGCCCGAACTCATGGCAATGAAGTATCTTCGCCACTCCATAATTCGACTAAAGACTTAAAAGCCTAAGTCTCATTATAACCAATAAAAATTTTATTTGTATTATTTTTAACTGTGTACATATATTTTTTTAGTTTTGCAACTAGCTAATTATATTTGAGATAAGTATACCTTATTTTAATCATTAAATTAATTTTTATTTTTGTGGCATTATTGGAATCAAAAATTCTGAATATTTTTTTACACGATTTTTGTATTCATCAGTTTTTTTAATTTCTATTAATTCCCTTTCCATACGTTTTATATCATTACCATGAATAAATTTTCCAGAAAGAGTATTATGTGTATGAGATATTTGTTCTTCTGGAAATATAAATTTTGTTCTCCCGTATTCAATAACAATGTCCCCTTCTATTCCACATAAGCAACATACTGCATGAGTAGAATCATTACTTAAATAAAAATTTCTAGAATGACAGTGAGGACATACTCCTTCAGTTCCTCTAAACGAAGCTGTTTCCATATCATTAGCTGCTTCAACAAGGTTTTTTCCTATTTGGTGAGCTAATTCAATTTTTTCATCTTCAACGATTATTTTCTTAGACCATTGAAACTTAACATTATCAATTACTTTCCACATTGGAGTCATTGCAAGCATTGCATGATCACATTCAATTCTTGTCCCCCAATCTGAGCCTCCTACTCCCATAAAAGAAATAACTTTGTCTTTTAAAATTCTTGTATCAGGTTTTTTTCCATCCGTTGCAGTAGCTATTTTATCAGAAATAACATTATTCCCTCTATCCATTCTTGGTCCAAATCTGTCAGTAATTGTTCTAATAATTCCAGCTGTACCTTTTTCAAAAATTGGTGCTGCAATAACGATTCCATCAGCATTTAGCATTTTATCAAGTAACCATTCAAAGTCATCTTTTAAAGAGCAGAGATTTCCTTTCCCCGTCATTAAAGCTTTTACACAAGCAATGCAACCTGTACAATGCTTAATATCTAAGTCAAGCACACGAATAAATTCTACATCTGCACCCATTTCCTTTGCTCCCATAAGAGCTTCTTTACATACTGCATCGTTACTTCCATTTTTTGTTCCAGCTGAAATTCCTAAAATTTTCATTTAAACCTCCATTTTTATTTTGTATAATTGAATTTTAATCTCTTTACCCCAACACTTAATCTGTGTAGAAAACGAGGTTTACCGAGAGATTCTAGCCTTTCATAAAATTCTTTACAAGTGTTTTAAAAATTTTGGCAATGAACTTCTCTTTCAACCAATGTTTGAAAATTTATCTTTTTATAATAACTGCTGTACCCATTCCTCCACCTATGCAAAGGGAAGCTAAGCCATATTTTAAATCTCTTTTTTTCATTTCATGAATTAGAGTAACTAATATTCTATTTCCAGAAGCTCCTACTGGGTGTCCTAAGGCTATGGCTCCTCCATTTACATTTGTTCTTTCCATTATCCATTCAGTAGAAACATTATGTTCTTCTGAAAGTTCTTTTACTACTCCTAAAGCTTGAGCAGCAAAAGCCTCATTTAATTCAAATAATTCAATATCTTCTAGTTTTAAATTAGCATTTTTCAAAGCATTTTTTATAGCTTCAACTGGTCCTAATCCCATAACTTTTGGGCTAACTCCACCTTGACCTACTCCAATAACTTCTCCTAAAGAAACTAAACCTTCTTTTTCCAAAGTTTCTTCTGATACTAACATTACCATACTTGCTCCATCATTAATTCCTGAAGCATTTCCTGCTGTAACTGTCCCATCTTTTTTGAAAACTGTTGCTAGTTTCCCTAGTTTTTCAAGACTAGTTCCTCTATTTGGATACTCATCTTTAGTGAATAAAACTGTTTCTCTTTTTACTTTAACTTCAATTGGAACAATTTCATCATCAAATCTTCCTTCATCAACAGCTTTAATAGCTTTTAATTGAGAATTTAATGCAAATTTATCTTGTTCATCCCTTGTAATTGCATGCTTTTCTGCAATATTTTCTGCTGTAACTCCCATATGAGTTCCTTCATAAGCGTCTGTTAAGGCATCAAATACCATATGGTCTTTTAAAACCATATCACCCATTTTGTATCCATTTCTAGTTGCTTTTGGCGTTAAAAATGGGGCTTGAGACATATTTTCTATTCCACCAGCAATAATTACATTAGATAAACCGGCTTTTATAGAAGCAAATCCATTCATTACAGATTTTAATCCACTTCCACAAACCATATTTATTCCATATCCACATATTTCTTCTGACAATCCTGCTTTTATAGAAACTTGCCTTCCAGTTCCTTGACCATGTCCAGCAGGTAAAACATGTCCTACTATTACTTCATCAATTTTTGATTTATCTAATTTTATTTCCTCTAAAATATTTTTTATAACTGTTGCCCCTAAATCTGTTGGGTTAACTCCACTTAAACTCCCTAAAAAACTTCCGATTGGAGTTCTTTTGGCTGCAACTATATGAACTTTAGTCATTTTTAAACCTCCATTTTAATCAGATTATCTGATATTATTAATTCTGCCTCAGTAGCCTTTTTAATATCTTCTATGCTAAATTCTGGATTATACTCAGTTAATAAAAGTCCCTCTTTGGTAACTTCCATTACACCCATTTCAGTTATTATCATATTTACTTTTCCTTTTGCTGTAAAAGGTAGTGTGCAATTTTTTAATATTTTTGCTTTCCCTTTTGCTGTATGTGTCATAGCTACAATAACTTTTTTTGCTCCAACTACCAAATCCATAGCTCCACCCATTCCTGGAACCATTTTCCCTGGAATTATCCAATTTGATAGATTTCCCTTTTCATCAACCTCAAGAGAACCTAAAACAGTAACATCAACATGCCTTCCTCTAATAATTACAAAAGAAGTAGCACTGTCAAAATACGCTCCTCCATTAACCATTGTTACAGGTTGTCCCCCTGCATTTGTTAAATCCATATCAATATTTGATTCCTCAGGTGCAGACCCTAAATTAATAAATCCATTTTCAGATTGTAGAAAAACTTCCATATTACTAGGTACATAATTTGCGGCTAAAGTTGGAAGTCCTATTCCTAGATTAACAACATTTCCATCTTCAAATTCTTTTACAACTCTTTTTGCAATTAATTCTTTTATATCTGCCATTAATTTACCTCCTTAATAATACTGTTTACAAAAATATGAGGTGTAACAACCATTTCTGGGTTTATTTCTCCTCTTTTTACATGTTTATTAGGGTAAACAATAACATGTTCAGCAGACATAGCCATTACTGGATTAAAGTTTCTTGTAGTTTTTGAATAAGTCAAATTTCCGAGTTCATCGCATAAATCAGCACATAAAATTGCAAAATCGGCTTTTATAGGCAACTCTAAAAGATACTCTACTCCATCAATAGTTTTGATTTCTTTTCCACCTTCTACCATAGTTCCTATTCCTGTTGGAGTTAAAAATCCTCCAAGTCCAGCTCCATAGGCTCTAATTCTTTCAACTAAAGTTCCTTGTGGTACAAGCTCTATATCTAAAGTACCATCAGACATTTTTTGTCCTGCTTGGGGATTAAGGCCTATGTGAGAAGCTATTAATTTTTTTACTTGTCCATTGGCAATTAACTTCCCTACTCCTCTATCTTCATAACCTGCATCATTACAAACTATTGTTAAATTTTTAACTCCTTTTTTTACTATTGCATCAATAACTGGTTCAGGAGTCCCAACAGCCATGAACCCGCCAATCATTAAAGTTGCACCCTCAAATATTTGACTTACTGCTTCGTCCAAAGTTTTATATTTCTTCATTTTTCCTCCATTTAGAAGTTTAAATCTGTTTAGTTGCAGGAATAAAAACTATATTCCTGCAGAAGATCTAAGAATCAATTCCTCTATTTGCTTAATTTAAAATCTTTATTAAATTTATGCTCGTCTATTATTTTGATTAAGAATACATTTATAACTAAAATAGCAATAAAAACTATATATACACCTCTTAAATTTCCCATTAATTTAATAGAAATTCCACTAAGTAAGAAATTTAGAGAAGTTATTATTCCTTGAATAGGAAATACAACACTATTTACTTTTTCAAATCCAAATCTTCCAAAGATAGCGGCAGGCAGTGAAGTTGTGAAATTAGCAGAACCTCCTATTGCCATTCCAATCATAAATATTGAAGAATAAATACCAAATTTAGTTTCAGTTATATTAAGCCCTAAAGCTCCAATATACCAAACAGCAAAAATTATCATTGATATTTTTGTTCCAAATTTTGTATCTATTACTCCAAATAACCAAGAGCCTACAACACCAATTGCCGCAAGAAAGGTCATTATAGAAATTGCTTGAACTTGTGTGAATCCAAGTTGCATATTTCTAACTACAAGTTGAGTCATAACACCAACAGTAACCAGTTGAAATATTCCTGTAGTCACAGCACTTAGCCAAAGCTCTCTTTCTGATAAAAGTTTCTTTGTAGTCCATCCACCAGTTGCCTCTTCATCTTTATGTGTAAAATAGAATTCTTCATACTCTTCTTTTGTTACATTATCTGGATATTGCCCTTTTTCTTCTGGTGTATTTTTTATCATTAAAAGTCCAATAATTCCTACTATTACAACACCTATACTTGGAATCATTAATCCTTTTTTAAATCCTAAAAAATTTACTAGAAAAGCAATCATTGGCACATAAAAAGCTGAAGCTAAATTATGCCCCATTGTTGTATAACCCATTACTATTCCCTTTTTCTTAGGAAACCATTTTGCTACAAGAGTTCCTCCTGCTATATATCCTCCTGACATTACAGAACCTGTAACAACACAAAGGCATATAGCATAGGATAATAATGAATTTGACATTCCTATCCCAAAATAAGAAATTCCAGCCAAAAGCATACATATAAACGATGTCTTTTTAGCACCTAATTTTATGTTTATTTGCCCAAAAACTATGAAAAACAAAAAACCAACCAAACCTGCAACAGTTCCCATGCTTAATACTATAGGGTAAGGAGTATTACTTATCTTCGCAAAAGCTGGAGCTGTAATATTTGAACCATCATTTACCATTCCAACATAAAACCAAAACATTGCTGCGCAATAAATTATTACTCCCCATCCACTTCTACCAAAATTTCCAATACTTTTATTTTCAATTTTTTTATTAGATATTTCAATGCTACTGTCAAAATTTTGATTCATTTTGTTACCTCCAATATGTTTTATATAAGGCCTTCAAAATTAATGGGGAGTAAAATGAATTACTCTCCCATTAAGATTTACATTTATTTATTTAAACCTAAAATTTCTCTTGCATCTTGAACTGTTGCTACTTCATTTCCAAACTCTCTTATTAAATTTGCTGCTCTAGTTACAAATTGAGCATTTGAATCTGCCAATTGACCCTTAGCGAATAGAACATTATCTTCCATTCCAACTCTAATATGACCGCCCATTGCAATTGCTGCCATTAATATTGGCATATGTCCTTTTCCTATACCTATTGCAGACCATGTAGAATCAGTAGGAATTAAATTTTTTAAGTATACTAAGTTTTCAATAGTTGCAGTTGTTCCTCCTGCAGCACCCAAAACAAATTGATAGTGAATTGGAGCTTTTAACACACCATTTTTCAAATAGTATAACGAGTTGTAAACCATTCCAGCATCAAATATTTCAACTTCTGGTTTTATCCCATTTTCTTGCATAGTTTGTCCTAATTCTTCTAAGAATTTAGGATGATTTATGAATAAAGCATTATGTCCCCAGTTCATTGAACCGCAATCATAAGAAGCCATTTCTGGTTTTATTGATTTTAAATGTGCCTGTCTAGTTTCATCAGTAGCATTCAAATCACCTGAAGTAGTTAAATTTAGAATTATGTCACATTTTTCTCTGATTAATTTAACTGTTTCTTCAAATTTTTCTTTACTCATAGTTCCTTTACCTTCATCATCTCTCATATGAAGATGGGCAACTGCTGCCCCAGCTTTATAACATTCATAGACATCATTTGCTATCTCTTGAGGTGTTAAAGGAATATTCGGATTATCTTTTTTTGTAGGCCAAGCCCCTGTTGTCGCTACAGTTATTATTGTTTTTGCCATTTTATTTCTCCTTATTTGTATCTAAGTTAATTAAAGCCACAGTAACTTAATACTTGAACTCTGCGTCCACTCTGTATAAAAGTACTCTAAGACTTCTTTCAGAAATTAAGAGTATCTAAAAACCTCGTAAACGTAGGATGCTTAACCCCTAATTTAAAAATTAATTACTTTTATTTCAAGGTGTCCAGCAACCGTTGCTGGTCGGGTTTGGGCAGACGCCCAAGAATTAAAATTATTATTCGCTAAATTTTAATTAGTTGTTAAATTGACCCGTAACTATATTTTCTTTCTGGAACATCATTTACATCATCTTCATCTATTTCAGCAACACATCTAAGCATAGACCCATCACCCAAATACCATCTAATTGGGAAAGCCATGAATCTGAATTTTTTTCCAACAACTTTTTCTAAGTCTCCACCAAGATTTTCAATTCCAACTATTCCATTTCCAAGCATATATTTATGACAAGGTTCCCAAGTCCCTTCTAAGTTATGGTCTTCTAAGAAACCAAATTTTTCCATGTATTTTTCTTTTCCAAATTGCTCAATATAAGTAGCTTTATTAAATTCTGCAAAAGCTTTTATTCCAAATTTTTCTATATATTCATCAGTTATAGGAATCCCGTGATTCCCATTTAGGTTCATTCCCAATGGGCCACCATTTTTACCCATTGTTGTATGTAATGGATGGTCAAGGGCTTGCATATCCATTGCTACACATTTAGGCTTGTATTTTGCAAACCATTTACCAGCTTCAATTCCTGTTCCACAAGAATAGTGATAATATTCTTTGGAATCATCAAATTTTAAATGCATTCCTGTTCTTAAACAAATTACCATTCCTTCAAGTTCCTCAGGTTTGATATTCGCTCTTCTACAAGCATCTTCAAGATGTTCAGGAGTAATTAATCCCCATCTTTCAACTTGAATATCTAAACATACTGCATCTCCGCAATAAGCATCTACTGGCATTTCATGAGTATATCTTGCTCTTTTTCCATCAAATTCATATTCCATTACGTGTCTAGGTGCATCAGCATGTGTTCCACAGTGCATAACTACATCAATTTTTTGAGTTAAAACTCCACTTTTACCTAGATTGTGCATTGTATCTATTTTTGGTTTTGCAAAATATGGCCATAAAGGTATGTCTGCACTAAAAGGATGTGTTAAATCTACAAATATTTTTTTTCCCATTTTAATTATTCCTCCGAAATTTTTATTATTTTACTTTAAAATATTTTTATTTATAATACAAAAACTAAAACCTAAGCGTGGGACGCTTTTTGCAAAGCTTATCCTGTAAGGAAACCCCTTAAAATGAAGTTAAATTTAAACTTTAATAAAATTAATGGGTCCAGCGTCACGCTGGTTCGGTGAAGCTGAATAAGCTTCGAATTTATTCTTTTTGCCTTCATTAAAAATAAACAAATTTATTATTTTAAATCTTTTGTAACATCAATTAAATACTCATTCAAACGTTTTTTAGAAGCTTTGATTTCTTCTTCAGTCCAAGTTTGATAACCTTTTCCTGTTTTGAATCCAAGATTTCCATCAGCAACATGTTTTTTTAATAAACTTGAAGCACTATGAGAATCTTCCAAATGTGGAACTATATATTCTTGAATATTAAGAGATAAATCAAGTCCAATCATATCAGCATTTTCTAAAATTCCTAAAATTGGCCATCTTAATCCCGGCCCATATCTTAAAGCTTCATCAACTGTTTCTGCATCAGCAATTCCTTTTTCAACAATAGAAAGTGCTTCTCTCCAAATAGCATGTTGAAGTCTATTTGCTATAAATCCTGGGACATCTTTCATACACTTAACAGCTTTTTTCCCTATTCTTCTCAAATAATTGTAAGTATCCTCAAAAACTTTTTCACTTGTTTCATTCCCTTTTACGACTTCTACAAGAGGTATAAGGTAAGGAGGATTCCAAAAATGTGTACCTACAATTCTACTTTTATCTTTAACTTTTGAAGCTATTTCTGTAATACTCATAACTGAAGTATTTGTTGCGAAAATTGCATCTGGTTTACAAAGAGGTTCTATATCTTTAAATAAATTTTGCTTCAATTCCATATTTTCAAAGATACATTCAATAATAAAATCAGCATCTTTAAGAGCCTCTTCCATGTCTGTTGTATATTTTACTCTTCTTAATATTGAATCTGCTTTTTCTCTAGTCATAGCATTCTTAGAAATAAGAGTGTTAAGATTATCTTCTAAAACTTGCGAAGGATTTTCACTTAATTTTATATCTTTTACTATAACATTAGCATTTTCATCAGAAGCAAATACTTGAGCAAGACCATTTCCCATTAAACCAGCACCAAATATAGTGATATTTTTAATTTCTCTAGCCATTAGTTTGCCCAGTACCCCCCATCAGCCGCTATATTTGCACCTGTTATGAAATTACTTGCACTTGAAGCTAAAAATAATGCTACTCCAACAAAATCTTCTGGTTCTCCAAGTCTTCCTAATGGAATTCTTGTTAAGAATTTAGTTTTTGCTGTATCATCATTGAACATCCATTCTGTTAATGGAGATCTAAATACTGTTGGATTAAACGTATTTACATTTATTCCGTATTCTCCCCATTCACATGCAAGTGATTGAGCCATAAGGTCAATTCCACCTTTTGCTGTACAATATCCTGTATAATTTTTCATTCCAACTTTGCTTCTGGCTGATGAAACAAGAATCACTTTCCCGCCTTTTCCTTGTTTAACCATTTGCTCTCCAGCATATTTACAACATAACCAAGTCCCTTTTACATTTGAATCCATAATTTCTTCCCATTCTTGAAGAGTATGATTAAGAATTGATTTTGGAGCATTAAATCCTGCTGCGGTAACTAAAACATTAATTTCTCCATAAGTTTCTACTGCTTTTTTCATAAGTCCTTTTACACTTTCTTCTACTGCTGGGTCTCCAACAAAATAAGTACACTCTATTCCTTGAGCTTTCATATCATTACACATTGATTTTAATGATTCTTCTTTCCTTCCGTTTACTACTAATTTTGCTCCTGCAAATCCATATCCATAGCAAAGTGCTTGGCCTAATGCTCCTGAAGCACCAGTAACAACGATTACTTTATCTTTTACATCAAATAGATTTTGAACAAATTCTTTTTTCATTGATCACTTCCTCCTATTCGTAACTAACAATAACTAAAACTGTGGCAACATTATTTGTATTATTTATCATTTCTCTTCCTTCAAATGGTAAAATTGCTATTGAGTCACCTTTTTTTAATATAAAAGTCTCTGTTTTAGATTTAACTGTAATTTCTCCTTCTAAAACATAATAAACTTTCTCTGTAGGCGAATCTTCATATGCCCAATCTGCTCCACCACCCGGTAGAAAATGAGACATTCCCATCCAAAATTTTGAAGTACCTGTTTCCTCTTTACCATGAATTCTCATAGCTTTCATATCATTATGAAGTGGAGGATTGTAAGCTTTTACATCTTTTAATTCTACTTTTTTCATAAATTTTGACACCTCTCTTTCGTTGATATAAGTATATAAAGCAAATTTTATGCCAAATTTTAAAAAAATATTAATTTTGTTTATAAAATATTAAATTGTATGCTTTGTAAACAATAAATATTTTTTTCAATCACTTTTTCCTCAATCTATTCATTTGTAATTTTAATTCGTTTTTGTATTATTTATGTTTTAAGCGAACATTTTGTTTAATTTTAACCTATAAAAATAAAGATACTTTAGCGTATCAATCCATTTATGTATCAATAATTCAATTTAGTATTATATTTTTGCCTAAAAAATAGGATAAAATACTATTTCTTAAGTAAAAAAACATTTTATTTTTTCCTAATTTTTTAATTGCAAAAAATATTTTTTCGTGATATAAAATAAACTGTTCATCTAGTGAACAAAATTTATTATTGCAACTATTCAATCATTAAAAATCTTTAATTGTAACTTATTGTATACATATTTAGCGTATAAAGAGTTATAAGGTTTGAAGAATAAGTTATTTATAATTACATAATTTTCAAACTTTATTTTTCATGATTAATTAGTTGTATTTATATAAGTAATATAAAAAAGTTAAAGGGAGTGTATTGATGTTTAAAATTATGGGAATTACAGCAGGACGTAAGAATGGAAATAGTGAAATTCTTTTAAAAGAAGCTCTTATGTTTTGTGAAGAAGCTGGAGCAGAAATTACAATGATTAATCTTAAAGATTATGAAGTGCTTGATTGTACAGGTTGTACAGCGTGCACAAAAGGTTTTTCTCAAGGGAAAAATGTTGGGTGTGTTTTAGATTCAAAAGATGATAAGAAAAAAATTATGGAAGCTATGCTAGATCAAGATGCAGTAATATTTTCAGCACCTACTTATGATTTAATGGCATGTGCGATGTTTGCAAAATTTGCTCAAAGAAGTTTAAGTTATGAAACATCTTTTTTAGAATCAATTGGAGCTATTGAACATAGAGATAGAGTAAGTGCTTTAATTGCTGTTGGAGGTTCTACAAGAAGTTGGCAATCTATGGCTTTAGAATCAATGCAAGCAGCTATGTTTACTACAGATTTTAAAGTTATTGATATGTATTTGGCTACAAGAGTTCCTGCTCCTGCTCAATGTTTACTTGATGATGAAATGATTCAAAGAGCAAGAAAAATCGGAGAAAATATCATGAAATCTGTAAATACTCCGGCTGAGGAAAGAGTGTGGTTAGGAGATGAAGATATGGGATGGTGTCCAAATTGCCATTCTAATGCGCTTATTTTAGGAGAACCTCAATGGGATGGATTATTATATCCAGTAGAATGTCAAGTTTGTGGTGCTGGTGGAACATTAGAAGAAACACCTGATAAAAAATGGAAATTTGTAATTCAAGAAAATGGTTTACAAAGAGATAGAACAACGGTTAAAGGACGTGGAGAGCACTTAGTTGAAATTGCTCATACTCAAGGTGGATTCTTTAAAGATCCTAAAAATTTTGAAGTTGTAAAAGAAAAACTTGGAAAATATAAAGATAAAACTTTTAAAAGTCTTTAATTAAAGGAGCTATAGCTCCTTTTTAATATTCTTTTCTTTTTGCTGTTGGTTGTATATTTAATTCTAATCTATATTTTGTAACACATCGTCTGGAAATTGCTATTCCTTTTAGATTTAAAATATCAGTAATTTTTTTGTCAGATAAAGGTTTTTTCTTATTTTCTTTTTTGATGATATCTTTAATAATTATTTTTATTTTTTCAGAAGAGTGAGAGCTATTATCCTTAGAAGTAATCCCATTCTGAAAGAAATATTTCATTTCAAAAACTCCGAAAGGACATTCTAAATATTTTTCGGATATAGCTCTACTTACTGTAGATATATTTATTTTTAAGTTGTCAGCAATAATTTTTTGAGACATTTTTTTAATGTGCAATTTACCGAATTTAAAAAAATCAGCTTGCAATTTTAAAATTTCTTGGGAAATAAGAAGTAATGTATTATTTCTTTTTTCTATACTTTTTATGATGTTGTTTGCACTTTCTAATTTTTCTTGAATAAAATTAATTTCTTCCTCTGAACAAGTTGTTTTATCAATTTCTAAAAAATAAGGATTAATTTCTAAAGTATTGGTAAAAGCTGTATTAAGAAATACTTTATTTTCTTCATTAATTTTTTTAATTATTACATCTGGAGTTATATAGTTTCCTTTAGTAATAAAATTAAAATCACTTGCAGGAGTTGGATTTAATTTCAAAATTTGTTTTTTTACATTTTTTATTTCTTCAATTGAAACATTAAAACTTTTAGCAATTTCTATAATTTTATTATTTGCTAAATCTTCCAAATTATATTTAATGATTTTATATGCTAAAGAATTACTTGATTTTTTTTTTTCTAGTTGTATTAAAAGACACTCTTGTAAGTTAAATGCTCCAATACCAGAAGGTTCCAAGGATTGAAGAAGAGAAATCATTTTTTTAGCAATTAATTTATTAATTGAAAATTGATCTATTATTACTTCTAATGTAATATCTAAATATCCATTTTTATTAATATTCCCAATTAGAAATTCCAATATTTTTTTTTCATATTTATTAATTTTTAATAGGGAGATTTGACTTGCTAAGTATTCCTCTAAAGTATTTTCATTTTCATAAACTTTTTCATAAACATCATAGTTTTTTTCTGATATTCTATTTTTAGGTTTCTTTCTTTTTAAGAGAGGATTACTTAAGATTTCTTTAGAAATAAAATCTTCAAGGTCTTTTTCAGAAAATTTTAATATTTCTATAGATTGTTTAATATAAGGAGTTAAATTTAATCTTTGTTTTTGTTCCACATTAAATTTATTTTGAATATTCATAAAAAGCTCCTTTTTTAATTTAACTTATTTTATTATAAATTTTAAAAATCTTAAATTCTCTTTTTAAAAAATAAAAAGTTACAAAGGTTGAAATAAAATCAGACAAAGGATTAGCGTACCAAATTCCAATAGTTCCAAAAAATTTTGATAAAATTATAATTAAAGGGATAAGCAGAAAAACTTTTCTAAAAAGATTTAAGAATACAGCAATGGAACTCCTATCAATAGCTTGAAAAAAATTAACACCTAAAGTATGAAATCCTAGTAGAGGAGTCATTAGCATGTAAATAATTAATGCGTCTTTAATTTCTTTTTCTAATTTTATATCTTTTGTAAATAAATAAATTATATAATTCTGAGAATAATATACGCTTATTAAGGCAATAGTTCCAATTATAAAGGATATTATGAGAGCTTTAGAAATAGTTTCTTTAACTCTTTTATAGTTTTTTGCTCCATAATTATATGAAATTATAGGTTGAGCTCCTTCGCTAATCCCCATTATAACTATAAAAATAATAGAAGAAATAGTATCAATTATTCCGAGAACAGCAACAGAGCTACTTCCTCCATAGTTTATTAAAGATTTATTTATAACAAGAATAGTGATGGATGTAGCAATTTTTCTAAGAAAAGGGGAAATACCTATTTTCATGACCTCGGTTACCAACTTTATATTTAATACTAAATTTTCTTTTTTTAATGTCAAGTTTCTTTTTTTACTTATTGTAAAATGATGAATAACAAATAATGCTACTAAAATATTTGATAAAGCTGTGGCTAAACTTGCTCCTTTTATTCCAAGATTAAAATAAAAAATAAAGAGTGGATCAAGAAGTAAATTGGCTATTGCCCCAATGAGTCCAGCAATCATAGATTTTTTAGGATTCCCTTCTGCCTGCATAAGTCCAATTAGTCCAAAAGGAAATAGCATAAAGAAAAGTACATTAATAAGTATTTTTAGATAATCTCTTGCAAAAGAAAAAGTTGTTTCGTTAGCACCTAAAAAATAAAGTAATTTATCTAAATAAATATTACCAAGAATTGTCAAAATAATACTCATTACAAAAAAGATACTAAAAACATTTCCAAGTATTTTTTCTGCTTCATTCTTTTTTCTTTCTCCAAGTTTTAATCCTATTTTAGCTGTTGCTCCAACAGAAATAAAAGCTGTTACTCCTGCAATAATATTGAATAAAGGAAAAGTTAAAGAAAGGGCGGACAAAGCATATGTTCCTACACCTCGACCAATGTAAATTCTATCAACTATATTATATAATGCAAAAACAAGTCCTCCAATTATACTAGGTACAGCATATTTTATAAGAAGCCTATTAACTTTCTCATTTTCAAAATCTAATTTCATTCAAAATCCCCACTATCAATATTTTTTACATGTATTCTAATTTTTTTTAAAATATTTAAAAGAATTTCTTGTTCTTCTACCTCTAAAATACTGATACTTTCTCTTGCAATTTCATAATAAACGTTTACAAGTTCTTCACATAAATCATTTGATTTTTCAGTTGCAAAAAGTTTATATTTCCTTTTATCAAGAGAGTCTTTTATTCTGATAATATAATTTTTACTTTCTAATTTTGCGAGTGCTCTAGCTGTAGCTCCTTTATGAATTCTTAAAATATTACTTACTTCATCAGCAATAATTCCGGGATTTTCATATATAATTATTAAATATGAAATTAATCCTTTTGAAATAAATGAATCTTTACATCTTTTTCTAAAAATGGAATCTGTTCTTCTACTAATACTGCCAAAACTTTCTCCTATTTCTTTATACACTTTATCACCTCAATATAGTTGCATGTGCAACTATAATAGCATGTAATTTTTTTTTGGTCAATTAAAATTTATAAATAAAAAAGACTATTTCTAGTCTTTTTAAAGTAAAGAATTTATTAATCAATCTCTAAGTTCTTTTTGAATTTCTAATATTGTAAATAAACTTTTTTCAAAAGCTTCAACAACTTTTTCATCAAAGTCTTCACCTTTTTTTGAAAGAATCCAGTCTATAGATTTTTCATTAATCCATGAATTTTTATAAGGTCTTGCTGTCGTTAAGGCATCAAAAACATCAGCGACAGAAGTAATCCTCGCATAAATACTTATTTCTTCTCCTTTTAAACCTCTAGGGTATCCTTTCCCATTCCATTTTTCATGGTGCTGAAGAGCGATATCTTTTGCTATTTTTAGAAGTTCTCCTTTTGCTCCGTCTAAAAGTCTACCACCTAATTCTGTATGAATTTGAATTGCTTCAAACTCTTCAATGTTAAGTTTACTAGGCTTTTTTAAAATATAATCTGGGACACCTATTTTCCCAATATCGTGCATAGGAGCAGCAGCCATTAATAATTGACATTGCCCTTCATCTAAACCATATTCTTTCCCTATAACATAAGCATACCTAGAAACTCTTTCAATATGTTTTCCAGTTGCATAGTCTTTAAACTCAACAGCCATACTAAATTTTTTAATAATTTCCATTTGAGTTTCTGCTATTTCTTTTGTTTTTTCTCTGACTTCTCTTTCTAATTCCTTTTTTTGATTACCTAAAGCAATGTGAGTTCTAATCCTTGCTTTTGCAATTAATGGAGTAATTGGTTTAGTTATATAATCTTCAGCTCCAACAGCAAAACCTGTGATTTCGTCAATTTCTTCATCTTTTACAGTTATAAATATTATAGGAATTTTTTGAGTGAGAGGATTTTTCTTGAGTTCCATACACACTTCATAACCGTTCATTTCGGGCATAATAATATCAAGCAAAATAATATCTGGTTTAACTTCTTTCGCAATTTTTAATGCGACTTTTCCAGATGTAGTTGCCTTAACATCATATTCGTCTTTTAATAGTTCTTTCAAAATATCTATATTTTCTGTGGCATCGTCAACAATTAAAACGCTATACATTTTCTCAACTCCTAATAAAATTTATTAGATGTTACTTATATATCTATACTACTATAAAAATCATTATTTCCTTTAAAAAATAAAAAAACTCTTGAAAATAATTGAAATATCAAAAATTTTCAAGAGAATATTTTAATACATAATAGATTTTTTAATTTCTTCAGCTTTCTCTTTTGAAATTAAGTTTTCAATTATAGCAAGGCCAAACTCAATAGCTGTCCCTAATCCTTTAGAAGTAATAATATTATGTGCTACTACAGTAGTTTTTTCAGAAATTTTTGCATTTAAAAGCATATTCTCAAAACCAGGGTAACAGATAGCTTCTTTATCTTCTAAAAGTCCAATTTTACCTAATACCAAAGGAGCTGCACATATTGCTCCTAACCATTTTTCATCTAAATCAAATTCTATAATTCTTTTTTTCAATTCAAGATGTTCATCAAGGTTTGTAGTTCCAGGTATTCCACCAGGTAGAACTATCATATCATATTCTTCATAATTTATTTCTTCATATAATTTATCTGCAATAACAGATATTTTATGTGAACCTGTAACAGTTTTTTCCCCTGTTATAGAAATGGTAGTTGCATTTAAACCAGCTCTTCTTAATAAATCTATAACTGTAATTGCCTCTGTTTCCTCAAAACCAGTTGCAAGATGAATTGCGATATTTTTCATAAAAGCCTCCTAAAAACTAATCTTATTTGAAATATTAACATTTTTTTCCAATTAATTCAAATTATCTTTTTAACATTTCAAATAATCCTGCAAAAAAAATACGTATACCAATGGCCATTATAAATATTTGCATAACTCTACCAAAAATATAAAGAACTAACTTTCCCATTGCTTTTTCTATTAAGTTAGAATACTTAAATAAAAAATGGATTATTATAAAAACTGCAAAAGCACAAGAAATTGTATAAAGTATGCTATATTCTTTTTTAATAAGAATGACAGTTGTTAATGTCCCAGGACCTACAAGCATTGGAAAAGCAAGTGGAACAAGTTTTTGTTTGATTTCTTCATCTTCACTTAAAGGGGGTTCTTCACCAGAATTTTTAATTTTTTTAGGGAAAAATAAAAGATTTTTAATTGCAGAAATTATAAGAACAATTCCTCCAGCCATTCTAATTTCTTTCATTTCAATTCTGAAAAGATAAGTCATTAATAAATCTCCGAATATAGCAAATACAGAGATAATTCCAAATCCAGTAAGAACAATAAGCCTAAATAACTTATTTCTAGTTTCTGGTTTCATTGTATCAGTAAAAGATGTAAAAAGAGGAACGTTACCAAATGGATTTAGTACAGCAATTAATGAAGCACAATTTAATAAAAAATGATTAAAGAAAGTATGCATTTCAAGCTCCTTATTTATAAAATATATGATATGTATTCTTACAGAGAAACTTTAACATAAAATATAAAATTTCTCAAGTAGAT
>JAFGUR010000057.1 GCA_016938425.1 Fusobacteriaceae bacterium | reverse complement strand
TCTAAAGACTTTTTATAATTTTGTATTTCAGTTTTGATAAGATTGCTTATCTCTTCTGGTCTAATTTTCAAGTCTTTGCACCTCCTATACTATATTTTTAATAGTTTTTTCTGAATGATTCTATTTCTCTCTTTATTGAAGCATCAATTATTTGATCTCCAATTCTTACTATTAACCCTCCTAAAATTGACTCATCAACTTTAGTAGTTAACCTAACTTCTTTGTTAACTTTTGATTTCAGTTTAGCAGATAAAGAATCTATTTGTTCTTTTGTTGGATTCACTGCAAAAGTAACTTCTGCTTCTACTATTTGATTTCTTAAATAATATAACTTTAAATACTCTGTAACTATCGATTTAATCTGCGATAACCTATTTTTATCAATCAAATAATTCAAAATATTAGTTGTTTCTTCTGCAAATTCTCCGTCAAAAATTTTACTAACAAAATCTTTCTTATCTTTTTTATTAACTAATGGGTGTTCAACAAAATTTTTAAAATCAAGATTTTGTTCATAAACTTCCATAACTTCTTTCAATTCTTTATAAGTCTCTTCTACTTTTTTTAATTCACTTGCTATTTCGTAAATTGCAAGAGCATATCTGCTCCCTACTGTAGTTTCCTTCATTATTCTTCCCCTACCTTACTAATAGCCTCATCAATTAAGGTAGATGATGTTTTGTCTGATATTAATTTTTCTGTTAAATCAGCAGCAATTTCACGTGTATATTTTTCTAAATCTCTGATTGCAGATTCTTTCATTTTTTCTACTTCTGCTTCCCCAGACTTAATCATTTTTTCTCTTTGTACATGAGCTTCTTTTAATATAGCCTCAGATCTCTCCTCAGATTTTTTCTCTGACTCAACTAGAATTTTCATTGCTTCAGCTTTTGCTTTTTTAAGCTCTGCTTGTGCATCTAGAATTGCTTTTTCTGCATTTTCCTTGCTTAATTTAGCATCCTCAATATCTTTTTCTATTAAGTCTTTTCTTTCAGAAATTATTTTTGAAATAGGTCCAAAAAATTTCCATTTAAATATAAAAACTATAACAAAAAAGTTTATTATTTGCCAAAATAAATTCACATCAATGGTAATTGCAGGCATTTTCATATCTCCCAATGTTATACCTCCTCTCTTTATTTATACAAACTAACTTTTCTTATTCTGATAATTTTCCTAAGAATGGGTTTGCATATAATAAAATTAAAGCTATAACTAATGAGTAAATACCTGTAGATTCTGCAATCGCATCCCCTAATACCATTGTTGATATAATATCAGATTTTGCCTCAGGTTGTCTTGAAACACCTGTTACTGCTGCTGCTCCAACATTTCCTTCTCCAATTCCTGGTCCTAATCCTGCTATCATTGCTAATCCTGCTCCAATTGCTGACGCAGCTAATACTACTGTTTTTGCTGTTAATAAATCCATTTTTTATCCTCCTATTTTTTAATTAATTTTTTATTCAAGCTCAGGTTCTGAATCTCCTAACGCCTGTTGAATGTATACTAATGTTAACATAGTAAATACAAATGCTTGTACTAACCCTCCAAATAGGTCAAAATACAAATGTAAAGGTACTGGTATAAACCAAGGTGCAGCCATGTAAATAAGTCCTATGATTACCATCCCTGCAAAGTTATTTCCAAAAAGTCTCATAGAAATATTCGTTGGTTTAGCTAATTCTCCTATTATATTCATAGGCAACATAACTGGAGTTGGTTCCATTAACCCTTTAAAATATCCTATTATTCCATTGGCCCTTATACTTGCAGTCATAAAAGTAAATGTTGTTATTAATGCTAATCCTAATGTTGTGTTTATATCAGCATTTGGCCCTCTTAGAAGAGGTGATATAACTAATTGACCTGCTTCATTATGAGAAAATCCAGGTATTGGGAAAAAACTTGTAATATTTGAAAGAAATATAAAACAAATTAATGTTCCTATATAAGCAAAGTATTTCTTTTTCCATTTTCCCAAAACACTTTCAACCAAACTATTCAAACCATTATATAATAATTCAAAAACTGTTTGGATTTTTGATGGATTTCTTTCTAATTTTTTTAATCCAAAATGAAATATTAAAAAGAATGTTAACATTATTATCCAAGTTGTTACAACAGTTATTGTAACTGGTAATCCATAACTTCCATCAGCTAATTGCATTGACATTGGAAAATGATGCGGTACTGGTATAAAAAATACTATACTAGGTCCCTCTACCAAAGGTGGTGAAAAAAATTCTATAGGTCCTAATCTCATTTTTTCCTCCTTTCTTAATTATTTTTAAACTTTTTAATTATATTATTAAATTGATGTCCAAACATAATTAAAAGTATGTTGAACTTAACAATTAATAAACCAAAAATTCCTGCCACAAACCATTGCATTTTAAAGTTGCTTTTTCCATCTATATATATCATTAAAAAAAGATATATCCCATTGATAAGATATCTTTTTGAGTAGGAAAATACGCCCTGTTTAATAGATGCATTTTTTTTATAAATTAATACTTCAGCATCTTTATAAATAGAATATAAATTCCAAATTGACAAAACCCCTCCTAATGTAGTACCTATAAATATTGAGTTTTGCCATATCAATAGTCCATATATAAATAATATTATTGTTGTTATCATACTATTTCTAAAAACAGTCTTTAATTCTTTATTCACTAAAAACTCCTTAATAACTTTATATACTGTAACTTCTGAAATAATAGTAATTACTAGTTTTTAAAGCTATGTTTATTTTTCGTATACTCCTAAAAGAGTATAGCACTTCTTACAAAGAGTTTCAAATAAATTTTTCGTTAATATTCAATTATACCTATTTAAATATGTACTTATATATATTATAAAAAGCACCTATTACTCCCATTATAATAAATATAAGAAATAAAAAACTATTAAATCCTATTAATTTCTCAATTCCTTTATATAAAACTATAGAAATTAAAATATGACTTATAATAATTAATCCTAAGTTACTCAATAATGCTAAATTTTTTAACAATTCTTTACTCCACTTCATATTAATCAACTCTTTTAAAAGCATAAATTATCCTCGGCCCTGCTATTTCAACATTAATTTCTTTTGAAATAAAATGAAATCCTACATTTTTAGCCATTTCTAAAATTTGATTATTGGAAAAAATCATTTTCATATATTTTTCTGAAATTCTTCTAAATAGATTATCTTTTTCTTTCACATAAAAAATTGTCTCAATTTCATCTAATTTTAAATCTTCATAATACGAATGCTTCCATATAATACTCATATTTTCTCTTTCATCAGCAAAAATACCTTCAGAAAACATACTATCAATCATTTTTCTATTTAAAACATCAAAAATGAAAACACCATTATTTTTAATAGAATTATATATATTTGTAAATGCTATATTTAATTCATCTAAACTCTGTAGATAATTAATTGTATCAAAAACACTAATTACAGCATCATACTTACTTTTATCCTTTAAATTTAGCATGCTCTCATTTAAAAATTCTATATTTTTATATTTAGTGCTTGAAATATTTACCATTTCTAATGAAATATCTATACCTTTTATTACATAACCTAAGTCATGTAATCTAATAGATATTTCTCCTGTTCCTGAACCTATTTCTAATAAATTAATCCCTTCAGTTTCTTTTTTTATTTTAGAAGAAAGTAATTTAGCCCATTCATCATATTCTACATAAGACATCATCTCATCATAACAATCAGTAAAATTAATTTTTTTCATTTTTCCTCCTAGTATTTATACGAGATCTTATTTGTCTTTCCTTTTATTT
>JAFGUR010000056.1 GCA_016938425.1 Fusobacteriaceae bacterium | reverse complement strand
GTTTTTTTCTTGTAAAAGATAATGAAATAAGTTACAATTATGATAAATATATAATTATAAATAATATAGGATTTTGGAGGAGAGCTTTTTGAAAAAAATTATACTTTTACTGATATTATTACTGATAGTTTCTTGTAATGCGAAGAAAGAAGAAGTTCCGTTAAGTTCTTATGATAAAGGAGTAGAATTTTTTACTAAAGGAGATCTTATAAATGCAGAAAAAAACTTTTTGGAGGTTAAAGGTAGCCAAGAAAAAAATGCTTTAAATTATTTGCTTATAATTTATGAAAAGAATAAAGATGAAAAAAATATTGTAAAGACCATATCAGAAATTGAGAAAAGTAAAGAAATGATATTTAAATTGGGTTATTCTTATTTATATGGAATAAATAATTTACCAAAAGATGAGAAAAAAGCAAACATGATTTTTTTAAATGGAGTAGAGCAAAATGATTATATGAGTGCAATTGCTCTAGGAAATATGTATGAGCATGGTGTAGGAGTTGAAAAGAATTTAGATAAAGCAAAAGATTTTTATGAAAAATCAAATTTGAATAAATATTTTAATGGAACTTTAGGAAAAAATTATGTTAATTTTATTGAAGGCTTAAAATATGAAGTTGGATATGGAGTTATGAAAGATATTGATAAGGCAAAGGATTTTTATAAGTTAGCTATAGATGAAAATAGTAGAGATGCATATACTAGGTTAGGGAATATTCAAATTATAGAGAATAAGACAGAAAGACATGTAAAAAATGGAATTGAGTATTTAGAAAGAGCATGGACTTTGGGGGATAAAAATGCAATTTTGTCCTTAGGAAATATTTATTTAAATGGAATTACAGTACCAAAAGACTTGGAAAAAGCAAAATTTTATTATAGTGCTGGAATTAGAAGTAAAATACCAGAGGCTTTTGGATATATGCTTCATATCATGGTATACATGGATACAGGTTTAACAGTAAATTATGAGGAAATTAATAAAATAGCTGAAGAAGGTTCTGAATTAGGAGATGGAAATAGTTCAAAAATAATGGGGTATTTATATCAAAATGGTTATGGTATAGAAAAAAGTGAAGGGAAAGCAGAAAAATATTACTTAAAAGCCATTGAGCAAGGAAAGTTAATAGATAATTTGGTTTATTGGTATTTAGGAAACTTATATTTTTATGGAACTAAGAGAATACAAAATAATGAGAAAGCTTTAGAAAATTATCTTGTTGCTTCAGAATATTATCCAGCCAGTGCTTATGAAATTGGAATAATATATGAAAATGGTTATGGAGTAGACGTAGATTTGGAAAAAGCTAAAGAATATTACAAAAAAGCTAGTTCTGTTGATCCAAGAGCTGAAACAAGATATCATGAAGTTGAGAAAATACAAGAAAAAGAAAAACTTGAAGCTGAAAAATTAGAAAAAGAAAAATTAGAAGCAGAGAATACGAGTAAGTCATCAATAAATCTTAAGAAAAAAACAAAGACTACTAATAAAAAAATTAAAAATAGGAAATAGATTAACAAATATAAAAAAGGAGAAATACTCCTTTTTTATATTTTATAGATACTATATATTTTGAATTTAATTACTCTTAGAAATAAAAATAATATTCCTACTTTTTCAATGAATAAAGTGTAATTTTATTGAAAGTGGATAAAATTAGTGTTATAATAAATTGTTTAATGTTTTTATTAAAGGGGAAAGTAATGAATAATTTAGATAAATTTTTTGTTTATGGAATAAATCACAATGATTTAAATTTGTTAGAAAGAGAAAGATTTGTAATAGATTTTAAACCATATAGATTAATGAGAAAATTAATTGAAGAAAATAAGGTAGAAGATTGTTTAATTATTTCAACTTGTCTTAGAAATGAATTTTATTTTTGGAATGAAAAAGAGGATATTAAAGAATATTTTCAAGAAATAAAAGGAGTGTTTTTTAAATGTGGATTAGATGCAATTAACCATCTTTTTAGGGTTTCTTGTGGATTTGACAGTCAAATTCCAGGGGAAGAACAAATATTGGCACAAGTAAAAAAAGCGTATATTGACAAAATAGAAAAAGGAGAAAGACCTAGCCCTTTAAATAGTATTTTTAATAAAGCTATTGCGTTAGGAAAGAAATTTAGAACAATTTCAAGAATTAATGAAAATTCAGTATCTGTAGAAGCTTTAGGGGTGAAAGAAGCAGAAAAAATGTATGGAAATATTGTTGAAAAAAATATTTTTATTATTGGGGCAGGAGAAATCTCTAGTTCCTTAGTTAAAATTTTATATAAAAAAGGCTGTAGAAATATAAATGTTTTAAAAAGACGTAAATCAATGATATTAGAAACTGTTAATTATTATTCTTTTGATGAAAAAGCATCACTTTTTTATGATTCAGATATAGTTTTTGGAACTACTTCAGCACCACATACAATTATTGAGTTGGATGAGTTAGAAGTTGAAAAAGTAAAATTTAAAAATAGATTAATTGTTGATTTTGCAGTTCCTAGGGATTTTGATTATAAAATTGGAAATATTGAAAATCAAATACTAGTTAATTTAGAAGAACTAAATTCTAAAGTAGAAAAGTCTTATGAAAATAGATGTACTATTTGCGAGGAGTATAATTGGTTAATAGATAAAGGAGTCGAGAAAGTAATAGAATGGTTTGAAAGAAGAGGGATATAATTGAAGTATACAATAGGAACTAGAGGAAGTAAATTAGCTTTATATCAGGCAAATTTTGTTAAAGATAAGTTAGAAAATTTGGGATATAAGTGTGAAATAAAAATAATTAAAACTTCTGGAGATAAAAATCAAACATCATTTAGTGAAATTCCTTTAAAAAAATTATTTGTTAAAGAAATTGAAGAAGAATTGTTGGAAGGTAAAATAGATTTGGCAGTACATTCAATGAAAGATATGCCTTATGAAGAGGTAGAAGGACTTTGCATGGGAGCATTTCCAGATAGAGAAGATCCAAGAGATGCAATTATAGTGGAAAGACCATTAAAAACAATAGGAACTGGAAGTGAAAGAAGAAGGATAGTTGCAGAACAAATTTACGGTGAAGCTCAAATATTACCCATTAGAGGAAATGTTGATACTAGAATAGAAAAAATGAAAAATGGGGATTATGATGGAATAATTTTGGCGAGCGCAGGATTAAAAAGATTGGGACTTCAAGATAAAATAACAAAATATTTTGGGGTAGAAGAAATGGTGCCAAGTCCATGTCAAGGAATAATAGGCGTTCAATGTAGAAAAAATGATGTAAAAGTCTTGGATATATTAAGAAAAATTGATAAAGAGGAAATAAGAAAAATTGTAGAAATAGAAAGATTATACGGAGAATTATACAATGGTGGATGTAAAAATCCAGTTGGAGCTTATGCAGAAAAAATTAAAAATATTTATAAAATTTATACAATGAGAGTTTCAAAGGATAAATTAATAAAAAATATTTTTGAAATAGATGAATTTGACATAGAAAAGATTAAACTAGAATTTATGACAAAGGGATAGGAGGCTTATTTATGGGAAAAGGATATATAATTGGAGCAGGGCCTGGAGATATTGGATTAATTACTCAAAAAGGTTATAAATTGATAGAAAAAGCTGATGTTGTTTTATATGATAGATTAGTGGATAAAAGAATTTTAGAAATAACACCTAAAAAATGTGAGTTAATTTATGTAGGGAAAGAAAGTACAGAAGGTGGAGAGAGTCAAGGAAAAATAAATAAAATTTTTGTAAGAAAAATTAAAGAAAATAAGAATGTTATTAGGCTTCATGGAGGAGATCCTTTTTTATTTGGAAGAGGTACTGAAGAAATAGATGAGTTGATTAAAGAAAATTTAGAATTTGAAGTGGTGCCAGGGATAAGTTCTTCTCTTGCAGTGCCTGCATATAATGGTATTCCTGTAACTAAAAGGGATATTTCAAGTTCATTACATATATTTACAGCTAGAGGAAATGGTGGAAATTTAACTTTAGATTTTCATGTTCTGGCTCAAATACAAGGGACAATAGTAATTTTAATGGGGTTATCAGTATTAGATAAAATTATTGAAGGGCTTATAAAAGAAGGGGTATCAAAAGATAGACCAATAAGTGTAATTCAAGAGGGAACTACATATAAACAAAAATCTGTAGAAGGAACCCTTGAAAATATAGAAAAATTAGTTAAAGAAAAAGACATTAAAGCACCAAGTATTATTGTAATAGGTGAAATAGCAAAACTTCATGGAAAATATGATTGGTTTACAAAGAGAAAATTATTTGGAGAAAGAATTTTACTAACAAGAGATTCTAGAAGTTTTAATAAAAGTTCTGTTATATTTGAAAAAGAAGGTGCAGAAGTAATTGATTTTTCTCTGATTAAACTTGATACAAATTATGAAAAGTTTGATAGTTTATTTTTTGAAGAAATAGAAAAAGCAGATATAGTTTCTTTTAATAGTCCAACATGTGTAGAGAGTTTTTATGAAGGGATTAGTGTTTTAAAGAAAGATTTTAGAGTTTTAGGCAATAAAAATGTTGTATGTATTGGAAGTGGCACAGTAGAGGCTTT
>JAFGUR010000055.1 GCA_016938425.1 Fusobacteriaceae bacterium | reverse complement strand
CTATCTTCTGCTCCTCTTCCAAAGGTTCTACATATAGAACAATTTGAATCACTGCAAGTATGAACTTTTCCATTGGATAGAACTACTCCTTCTATCCATTCCATAATACTTCTCATCTTACCTTTTATTGATGAACCTGGAATATACATTTCCCCAGTATGTGGATTTCTTATTACTGGATTATCATTTCCACCTATTTCTATATTTTCTGAAGAACCACCAACTCTAGTTCCTGTTTTAAGTTTTATTATTCCTTTTACTTCTTTAATACTTTCCAATTTCATTATTTAGTCGCCCCCTTAAAGAATCCTATAACTACTTCATAAAACAAAGCAAAATTATTAAATACTTCAAATCCTTTTCCTTCTTTATTAGCATTTTTAATTAATTCAACATTCTTTTCTATAAATATTTTAAATGACTCTGGTAATTTAGAGTTTTCTCTATTAGCTTTATAAGATGCTTTTGACTTAAGCATAAGTACGAAAGGATAAACTTTTGCAAAATCTTCTCCATTTTTACCCATTTTTGCCTGTAATGCCTTTACTTCTCCAAAAAATTGTCTAAGTTGACTTGATGTAATACCATTTTTGTATTCATCCTTACCAAATCTATCTTGTGTCTTATCTCCAGCAAGATATTTTGCTAATCTTTCTGCATCTCCTAGCATAAATTGTTCCTTAATATTTCCATTTTCATCCGTATAACCGTTATCTAATCTGGTAAACTCGTAAACAGGTGCTTTCTCAAATCCATTATTATTTGAATTGTAATTATTATTGTAATTTTGTCTTGGTCTATCTGACATTATTTATCACCCTCTCTATTTTTCCTTACTGCATAATTAAGTGCTACTCTCATATATTTTCCTAAGAATTCTACTGCTTCATTTTTTACATTTCCGTTTTCATCTATAGCATAAAATACCCTATGAATTAAATTCCAATGAGGAATGTATTCCAAATCCTTTATCTCTTTATTAAAGGTTTTTAAAAGCTTATCTTTTAAATTTCTTTCTACATCATAATTAAATTTTGATATAAAAGATAAAGCCCATACATCTTTTTTATTATAATATTTTTCTGCCATTTCTGTATATTTTAATAGTCTATATAAGAAACTTTGGCTATAAACCTCATCTTTATTATATTCTGCAAATTTTTCTCCAAAATTTATAAATACTTTGTCAAATTCATCCCAAGGTAAATATTTTCCCCAAATAGCAAGTCCATCTTTACCTGAAACTTTAGCCAATTCTTCCATTTCTCCTGCCATTTCTGAGGCTATATAAAATGGGTCACTATGATTCATCAAATGTATTCCACAAGATATAGTAAAATTAGGATTATTTGTATATTCCTTAAATTTATCACTTAACCATTTTGAAAAGAATATTAATTCATTCCAAGGTGCTACTATTAAAAGGTCATCTCCACCTGCATAAACAAGATAAAAATTCTTCAAATCAATATCAATATTTTTATATTTTATAACTCTTTTTACTCTTATGGTTTCTTCTATAAATTTACTAAAAAAAGTATCCATAAGTTTACTAAGATTTGCCACTCTTGATATTGACTGATTATTTTCTCCAAGACCTGTTCCGAAAATATTCCCCAAATTATCCACATCTGCCTTGAGAACCCCAAGATTTTTTACTCCCTTTGCGCCCTTTGCTATTTCCTCAAATTCCATTACCGTTTTTTCGCTATTAATGGGAACATAAGACCCGTAAGAACCTCTAATCTCTGGATATACTCCAACAGGGCTATCATATTTAAAATTAACTAAAGTAATTAGACTTTTTTCTCTTATATCTTTCTTATCATCATACAATTTTACTCCAAGTCCAAGGAAGCTAAAATCAAAGTCTTTAGTTTCTCCAATAGAATAAATGCCCATATACTCTGTTTTTACAAGTTTTGACCCTATTCTTATTTGCTCTTCACAAGTTTTACAGTGGTCCCCTTGGTTAAATACTTCTTTTTGACATATTGGACATAAACTTGCTCCTTGTCCATTTCCATATATTTTGTCTTCAAAAATTGGATTATTTAAAATTTTATCTGTAAACTTATTTTTTTTCTTTTTATTCAGTTTTACTTCTAAATCTTCCATAATATCAACATATTTATCTTTAAGTCCTTTTCCACTTACTTCTATCATATCAAGAGCTATAAAAATTTCACCTTTGAATTTATTATACAGTTCATTAGTTAGTTCTTTTTCTAAAGTAAATAATTTGGTTCTTGTAGACTCAATATTTGGTGCGATTATATGAAATTTTCCTCCTGCTTGCATTACTATATTTGCAGGTGTAAGAGATAGTTCTCTAATAATTTTATAAGAAAGAATCTCTGTTAAACTTTTTATGTAAAAAGACCTTGCTCTTAGCCTTTTTGCTCCATTGGTACTTGATCCAAGGTTATATATAAAACTTTGTATTCCTGTCAAATCTCCCCCGATTATAAGAAATTGAGGTTCATTTTCTCCATCTTTAATTCTTACTTGAGTTACTTTTTCAAAATCCATTTGATATTTATAGCTTGCAAGAGCTATCGCCGAGGTAGTTTTAAGATGGTCATAAAGAGGAATATCATTTGTTTGTCCTTGGGTATCAGAAGCTATACACCAAGTATATTTTTCTATCAAGAATAATAGATTATTAAATAAGCTATCAAAATCATTTGCCCTTATACTAGAAACTTCATCCATAAATCTTTCTATTTGCTTTTTCAAATCTCCTTCATAATTCTCTTTATGATTTTCTAAAGCAAATATATTATCTGATGAAAAATCAGAAAATTCCCTTAACCTAAAAAAACTAGGATTTATTTTATAAGAATTTTCTTTAAGATTGACTACAGAAAATATTGATTGTAAAGGAGTTGTTCTAAAGTTATTCCAACTTTTTTTATTTTCTTCTGCAAGATTCTCCTTTTCTTCATTTCCTCTTTCATTGGAAGAATAATTGTCTGACCTACTTACCAACAATGCTAGTTGTTTTAATTTAACATCTTTAATTTTATCTACTCTAAATTGCTCTAAAATAACTCCTGATTCATGATGTCTTTGAATAATAGTAGTTACAATTTCATCTTCTTCTACTATTTTATAGCCAACCAACTCTTTATAAAACCAAACCGATAAAGCTTGATGAGTATTTCCTAATGGAATCTTATCTTTATAATCATCATGTCTATGAATTAATTTCCCTATATCATGAAGAAGTGCACCAAAAGCTATTTTTTGCCATTCTTCTTGGAATCTTACCATATTTTCCCCCTTTGTTAAGCCATATTTAAACTCCTACAATTAAAAGTACCTTATTTATTCTATTTTTTCAAGAAAATTTAATAAAAATAAATTAATTGTTTATTAAATATTAAAAATTTTGGATAAATAATCCTATTGATTCCAGAGCTTTTTGATTTTACAGAAATAACAGGATTCAAAATTAAACTTTTTCATACATCTAAGTTATAATTTTAGTTACCTTGATATACACTTATAATTGCTCTTGTTTTCAATTTAAATAATGAGGTATTTAGCCCCATTATTTATAATTATTAATTCATTTTTGTAGCCTTATCCATCATTTCCCCAGTAGCATTTTCTCTTAATATTATGTGAATAGGAACTTTTTTACCATCTTGTCCTGCAGGAGTTGACAATGTCCACATTGCCCCGGTCATAGGGTCTACAATAACCCAACCTATTATCCCCCAAGAAAACAAATTCCCTACACCATAAGCCTTTGCATCTGTTTTTCCAACTAAAGGAATAGAAACAGTTTCATATCCTTTTTTAGAAACTTCAATAGTATAATTTCCTTTTTCAAAATATCCTTGTCCTCTTTTTAAATCTACTGTCAACCTTTCTTTTCCTTCTGCAATAATCATTCCACTTAAAGTATCCTTTATAACTATTTTTGAATCTGATTGCGAAGCATTAATAGTTACACTTTGAGAACTTCCTCTAACAATAGAAGCACATCCCGTTAAAAAAGTCATTGCAAAAGCCGTAATCATAACTGCTAATTTTTTCATAAAAATCTCCTCCAAATTTTATTTTTTGTAACCACTCAGGCATTAAAAAAACTTGAAATATTAAGCTTTTATTCGTGCCTTCGGCGCGAAAGGAGAATAAGCCCTAATGTTGTCAACTTTAAAAAAATTATTGATTCCATTTGGGCAACCACAAGAGATTGCCCCTACAAATTTAATACGTTTTGTAGGGTGCGCCTCTTGTGGGCGCCCTAAGTTGACCTAATTAGACGTAGCTCGCTCCCAAGTCAAGGATAATCGCAACTCCTCTCCACTCACTTAAAACCCTGATTTTACTATATTAGTTATACTTGAGTAGTTACTATTTTTTATTATAAAACCATTATACGCTGAATAAATAACAATATTTTTGAAATAATAACAAAATATATCCATAAGGCCTCTTTATCATTGAATGAATTATTAATCGATTAAAAATTTTTAACAATAGAATTACTATATTTCCCTTATACAAAGATAATAACAAATGAAGATAACAAATTTTTTCAAAAATAACAAAAAGAACCCAAAGGTTCTTCCAAAATTTTAACAACTAATTATATTATTAGTTAAAGTTAATAAAGTTTTCTAACTTTTCAAAATCACAGACTCTATCGTCCAATTCTTTTCTTAATTTATTATTGAATTTCTTATTCCTTAAATTTTCCGCTTTTTTTATAATAATCTCTTTATTTTTATTGCACCAAGTTAATTGATTTTGTAAAAGAATTTTATAAAAATTATCTTTTTCTTCATTTATATTTATTTCTTCATATTTTCCTTCAGGAACAGGTATCATATTATTCAAATTTATTGCACCATAATTACCACTGTCTATTTTTATAAAATCTTCCAGATTCTTCATAGTTTTATGTTTCGTTTTTGGAGAAGTTAAAGGAGCTAGATAATTATTTTTTTCAATTTTAATTAAGATTCCTAAGAAAGGTCTTCTTTCCTTTAATAAACTTACTTTAGGCTCAATTTTTCTAATAGAATCCAAATAATCAGCACTAACTTTGTATAGTTTTAGTCTTGTCATATTATCTCCAAATCTGTATTATTCATTAAAAAAGTTGGGATAAACCCAACCTTTTTCTTTTCCACTCATGGTAGGACACACCGCTTTTTTCTTTTCCACTCATGGTAGGACACACCGCTTTTTTCTTTTCCACTCATGGTAGGACACACCGCTTTTATATATAATACTAGATTTCGTTAAAAAAATCAACTCAATATTAGTGCCTTTCAATCCTTGTTTTTAATGGATGGTTTGTTAATAGAGTTTTACAAAAATAATAGATGTGTTACTGTAGTTTCAATCCTTGTTTTTAATGGATGGTTTGTTAATTTAGAACTTGCACTTGAAGAAGGAGAACAACTTACTGTGTTTCAATCCTTGTTTTTAATGGATGGTTTGTTAATTAGACAATGTAAAAGCTTGTAAATATAATTTTATGGTTTCAATCCTTGTTT
>JAFGUR010000054.1 GCA_016938425.1 Fusobacteriaceae bacterium | reverse complement strand
TATATTACTTAGTCTTTTATCATCAAGAAATAATGCTTATCAAAAAGTTTATGAAGGTCTAAACAGATTAAGAAAATACTATGATAGTTTCATTTATGGTGGTGAATTTAAAGAATGTAAAGACCACACTACTTTTTCGCCATTACATAAATTTTCTGAATTTTCTGACCTTTTTAACCAGTATAGCTTCTATTTGGACAAAAATACAAAAAAGGAAATTAACACTCTTTTTTCCGATTTATCCATTGGAAATTCAATAGCTTTGGCGGCTTCTTCTAACTCAGAATTGGTCACAGAAGATTCTATTGAAAGTTTTTGTTTAAACTCAATCAAAAGCATTGATAAGGTTAATGAAGTTATCAGAGATAATATGGGATTTAATGAACTTGAAAAAATAATTAAATAATTTAAGCGACCGAATGGTCGCTTATTTTTATGACTATCTCCATCCAATTAGTTTTCTCAAATTGGAAATAAAATTATAATTATAACTATAAACCGTTTTGTCTACTCTTCCATTGAATCCATTTTCACTGAAATAGTACTCACCTTTTATTCCATAATCACATATCCATTCTATTTTTTGAGATGGCATTCCACAATTATAATAAATATCAAATAAAATTCCTGTTTCCACTTTAATATTTTTAAAGCTTTTTAATAATTTATCATTTTTTAGCTTATTATTTTCCCATTTTATAGTATATAATCGTACTTCTTTAACATTTGAATCCATTGAAGTAAACATAGTTAATTCTCCCAAACTTTCATCTTCAGAATATTCTTGATAAAAACTAACCTTACAATCAGATGGATTACTCACCCTTTCTATAACTATGTTACTTGAAGTTTCTTTTTTGGGAAGAATTACAAGTAATACTCCATTTACAAGGGTTAAAAGTCCTGTTAATCTCAAAATCATATCTATAATATCGATTACTTTAGTTATGCCCATTTTCTCTCCTTGTTAATTAGTATTGGGCGGGCCCAAAACTATAACTATATTTAACATTATTTAAAACTACTCTATTTATACAGTCTACTTTAACTTTCCCTTCTTTTATTGGATATCCAAATAAAGCTAAACTTGGAATACTCTGCCCTTCTACATAATCAGCCAAATATGGCATACGCCTAATAGCTATTCCGTAGATTGTTTCAAACGGCATATGACCCGTTCTAATATAGCTAAAGTATGATGGATATATTATCCCATCAAATCCATTTTCCTTAGCTCTTTTGGCAATGGCTCTACATATGTCATAAGAATGGCTTTCTGCTAGAAACAAAAAATGGACGGCTAAGTCAATGCTTTCAAATTCGGTTACACCTTCTTCTTTTAACAAAGCAGTTAAGTCTAATAATTTTAAGTCTTCCTGTGGCATTAATTTCGCAACATATAAATCATCTTCAACGGTCGTTCTACACTCATGAAGGCAAAGTTCTAAATCAGGAGAACCATATAATATGGGAAATTTATCAAAATCAAATCTTCCTTTTCCCAAAAATTTATTGGGAGCTGAGTCATACTCGAAATTATCATGTGGAATTTCTGGATTCTTTCGTAATCTATAAAAACACTGGTCTATAGAAAGTTTAACTGAAGGGTATAGTTCTATAATTTTCTCAACTATACTTTCTCTCTCATCTCTTTCCTGTAATGATTTTAAAGGTTCAATTTCCCCAAACATCCAAAATCTTGGTCCATAATGGAAAAGACCAATTTTACCAACTTCTTCTATTATATTAAAATCACTTTTAAGGTATTTTGTTAAAGTCACATCAGAATTTTTATAATGTTGATTATTAAACTGAATACGAGGATAACCTCCATAATCCCTCTTGTAGATTGTTCCTCTAACAAAAAATATATAGCACAAATCTAATACTAATTCTTTTGTTAATTTTTTCCCAATTCTTGACTTACAATTTGGACATTCCATTTCATTATCAATTCCTAAGGTAAAGGCATCCAGTTTAAGCCCTTCATCTCTAAAACAATTAGAGCAAATCAAAATCTCCATTTCATTATCTAATTCTGACATTTTATCCTCCATTAATTAATCTACAATTCCAATTGTCTTTGCAATTTCTTTTAGTTCATCCTCTAATTTTTGAATTTTATGTTTAAGTAGTTTGTTACTTGGATTCAATAGCAACTCATTTTGCATGCATTTTATTTCTAATTGCATTAATTTCATAGAAATACTTAACATCCAATTGGAGACTCCAATATTATGAATTTCCCAATTTCGATTACTAAATAGGTTTTGTACTTCTTCTTTATCATCATCTTTAATAGAACTCAATTTATTTTCATTTAAAAAGTCAATAATATCAGTACTTATGGTCAAGTCTGAGTTCTGTAACATAACAGTTAGAATTTCTAAACTATTCAAATCCTCTCGAATACTTTCAATAAGCTCCGTTTGCGATAGTTCTGTATTTATCTCATATTTCTGCTCCACAAGTTGATTTTCAAATTCATTGATATATGCAACTTCATTCCAATACTCTGTGTTTTGAGACATAATTTTATAAAATATACTCATATCAATTGTATAAGGATTCTCACTATAATTACCTTCATGCTCTAGTTTCATTTTCTTTAAAACTGCAACAGTATATTTTAAGTCATGTGTTTCGTTGTGATGTTTATGGCACAAAAATACTAGGTTATCATAGGAATTTCTTTCTTCAATAGTGTGCCTCGGATTATATCGCGCTCCATTAGGAGAGTATGCTTCAATATGGCATAACTCTCCAACAAGTTTATGGTCTTCATTTACAATAATGTGATTACATCCTGGAAAGGCGCATTTGTTTCCAGAGTTTGCCAATAATGACTTTATAATATTTAAACTCACTGGTTTTCTGCTCATTGTTACTCCTAATTATTCGTAATTTTGTTTACTCAATTTTATCTACAATTTCGTTCATGGTATAATGTACAAATTGTTTTCCCAAATTAGTTAATTCATATGGTTTTTCATCATCAAAGGCAGATTTCAAAAGGGGAGATGCATTCCTTTTTTTTAATGGGGTCTGTTTTACAAAATTTCCATTATTATCTACAGCTCTACACTGTCTAATTACATGTCCTGTACTTAAATCATGAATTATCAATTTAAACAAATCAGCTTCTGGGGAATCTTCTCTAACTTTTTCTCCATATAATTCCATCCACATGTTATATCTTGTTATCCCATATTTATTAAACAATAAACTGATTACATTGAAATGAGCTTCTGTATACTTCCCTACCCATTCAATAAATATTTTAACAACATCATCACTAGTTATATTGCAACTAGCAGAATTTGCTAATAAATTTCTTAATAATGCCCTTTTTCTCTCGCTATCAGAAGCAGACCAATCTCTAAATACTTTTTTTATAATTCCCATGTATTCTTGACTTGTTATTCTTTTATTTATTTCTTCATTTTGAAAGTCTAATTTTTGCATAACCTCAATAAGAGTAACTCCTATTTGCTCTAACTCTTCTTCTTGAAACTTCATCCATAGTTTAAAAATCTTATTCATTTCATTTTGCTCTTTCTCAGACCAAGCACTAGCCGATGCTCCTATTATCCCACCAACGAAAGGAATAACTCCACCAATTGATGAAAGAAGAAATCTTCCTATAGCAGACTTATTTCCACTTTCATTTTCTTCTATTTTCTTTTGTATATCATCTTTATCCATGTTTTCCTCCCAGTTATTAATTCTTCCAACAATCTTACCTCTTTTTCTCACAAAAATCAAAAAATATTCCTCCCATCTTGCTATTATTACAAAAATGAGGTACACTTTTTATTAATAAAAAATACATAAAGGAGATGTTGATGGGATTATTAAACGCATTATTAGGAAATGCTTCAGAGGTTTCTTTAGAGGCACTAAACAAAGATTTTGGACATTTATTGGCTGATGGAGAACAAATAGAAGCTGGTTATCAACTTATCAGAGATGGTTTCTTTTTTACAAACAAAAGACTAGTTTATATTGATAAACAAGGAGTTACTGGGAAAAAGATATCTTATATGTCAATTATGTATAAAAATATATCAAGATTTGCTGTAGAGACAGCAGGAAACTTTGACCTTGATGCAGAGCTAAAAATTTGGATATCTGGAGAAGCTCTTCCAAGTGTGAATTTACAATTTAATAAAAACGTAAATGTTTATAATGTTCAGAAAATACTTATAAAGCATTTGTAATAAGAATAAAAAAACACTCCCTCAAGGAGTGCTCTCTTTTAAATTATAAAATTTAAAATGAATTTTTTATTCATCTTTTATTAACTTTTCAATTGCTTCTTTTTTATCAGTAATCCATAATGACAAAAAATCTACCTCATTCAATTCTGAATGAGAATACCCTATATCTTTTCTTAATGATAATACAAGTTGCGAATAATACTTTAAATATAATTTTTCATTTCCTTCTGTTTTCCCTAACTCTCTAAAATCACTATATCTTTTTATTGTTTCATCTCCAGCAAATAACATCAGATGATTTCCAAATTTAGCAAACTCTAGATTAAACTTCATTAATTCTTTAGGATTTTTTTGAATTTTATTTTGTAAATCTTTATCAAAAAAATAATTAGAAAAATAAGTCAAAAAATCCACCATAGTTTTTACTTTATATTGCTGTATTTGTGAATACTCAATGCTATGTCTCGTGTTTTCTTTAGAAAATTCTGCTTTCAAAGTTTCTAAAATTTTATCATTTGTTAGTTTTTTATCTAGTTCAAATTTTTTAGTTAAAATATCGGCAGTAAGTTTTGGCAATGTATTCTTTAAATACAAAATAAGAAAAGGAACTGATAATAACCAATAATTATAAATAAAATTGCTTAAACTTTTAAATAAACTAAGTATTTCTATATTCATTTAATAACCCCCTTAAAACGTTAATCTCTCCATAATCTTACCTCTTTTCTCCACAAAAAGCAAAAATAACTTGTAAAATGCAGTTAAAAAGGGTAGATTTATAGTTAAGATAAAATATTTGCAGAGGGAGTTATATGAGTAAAAAAGAATTATCAAAAAAATTACGTGAATGTGTTTATTCAATTACTGTTTTTGAAGGTGATGAAATAATTAGTAAGGGAAGTGGTGTTTGTATTCATCCTAATGGACATATAATCAGCGCCTTACATGTTGTCACTGTTCGTTTTCCTTTTTCTCATGAAGAACTCATTGGTGATGATATAAAAATAATAGCAATATCAGGTACAGGAAAACAACTAGAACTGAATCATATTCCATTTAGTTATATAAATCCTATAGAGTCTGACTATTTAAATTTACCTATTTATTTAGACCTAGTGGTTTTAGCACCAAAACAAAATACTAATGTTTCTTTTTTTAATTATTCAAAGTCTTCAATAGAATTAGGTGAGGATGTATTAATTTGTGGTTTTCCAGAAGATAGCAAACCTCCATTTTATTTCACTGAAATTTTAACTGAAAATGCTAAAAAGGAGTCTAGCAATAACCTTTGGAAGTTTGAAAGAAGTTATATGATAAAATCAGGAATGATAGGATATAACAGCCCATTTAATATTTCTTTTGATGAAGGTAGTATTAATGGTGATTTATTTTATGTAGATACCGAGTTACACTCTGGTGGTAGTGGTGGAGCGGTGGTTAACTTAAATGGAGAATTAGTAGGAATTATTAGTGAAAGAGCTATCATTAAAATAGACATTATGAGTGAAGAGGTATTAAATAAAACTGAAGTTCCTTCTGGAATATCAGTTGCCATTTCACCTAGAACATTATTAGATAAAATAATAAAATAACTAAAATTAAAAAAGACGGATATCCTCCGTCTTTTTCCCTTAACTCATCCCAATATACCCCAAACCAACCCTCATAGCCTCTCTATCATCATTAAATTCCATTTCAATTCCAAGCTTTTTAATAACAAGCAAAAACTTCCCTTCAGCAATTCTCTTAATATTCATTTTTATCACGCAACTTTCCATCCTCTACTTTGTTCATCATATCAAGGATTTGAGTTCCATATATTCCAAGATGTTGCCTGTGGTCATCTACTCTTCTTATTATCTTTTCTATTTCTTTCATGTCATTTTGAATTTTATCTTTTAGCATGATTATACTTCTAGCAGAACCTTTTAGGAGTTCCCATTCTCTAGAATCCGCTATAGATAATTCTCCCACTTTCATAAGTGACTCTTCCATATAATTAAATGCTTCAATATACTTCAATTTCCACTCAAGAGCCTTTTGCCCAGTAAATCCCATAACGAGAAGGGAAAGTCCGTCACGGGTTATTTTATACATTTTATACTGCTTTTTATTTTGAAGATTTGTATAGCTACTTTCAATAAAAAACTTTGATGTTTCTACATTTGTTTGGGTATATCCAAAATTGGATATACCCCCAACAGAGGTATGCTCAATTTTGAGCATACCCTCTGAAACATTTAAAACTTGTTCTTCATTGCTTAATACTTTCATATTAGATATCAAAATTTCAATATCCCTAACAACATGATAATGTTGTTTTCCAAATACAGCTGAAACTTTTAAACTGTCTGTAAAAGCTTGCCCATTTTCAATTCTTACTAAATCCATAAATCCTCCTTTAAAATATTGATTTTTTAGGAGAAATTTGATAATATTAATGTATCAAATCTTTCCTTTAAGATTGATGTAAGGATATTGCAAACTTTGGTCGGGGAGCAATATCCTTTTATTTTGTCCTCCAAAACTAATATAGCACTTTTATTTTTGTCCGTCAATATTTTTTTGAAAAATAATAGGAGCCGAAACAGCTCCTTTAATTTATTTATCTAAATTGGTAAAAATATCTTTTATTTTATCTTTATAGTTATATATTTCCTCTATACTTCCTATGGCTAATTTTTCTTCTTGTTTATCCCCTGTTGGAAATGCTAAATATTTTTGTTGAGAATTACCATAGAATCTACAAATCCATTTTCTTGTATTATCATCAAGCAGTATATTAAAGTATCTTGTAGTATCTTTATAAGTAACTCTTTTCCCTGGAACAAATTCAGATAAAATCGATTTAACAATGAAGTAAGCTTCCAATTCTTCTTGGGTTGTTTCTATAACAGACTCTACTTTTATATTTTCTTCTGGTGCTATTACCTCTTCTTTTTTATCAGTTTTTCCAACTAATGCACTTTCAAGTTTGTTTCTTACAATATCATTCATTACCTCAGAAATAGATTTTTTTACAAGCCCTTTAAATTTTTCTTTTGTTTGTGCTGTTTTTTTCCCTTCATAAACTTCATTTAAAAAATACGTTACGAAATTTTCTTCTGGAGCTTCAATTTGTGACAAAAAAACTTTTTTAATCGCATTTGAATACTTCAATTCTTCTGCTGTACTCAATATACTATTTATATCGAAATTACTTCTAAAAAATTTCTTTAATTCAAGAATTTCATTATCTCTTAAACTCAATAAATCAATTTCTAAAAATGGTTTACTATCCATTTTATTCGTTTCTTCTAAATCTGTAAAAAATTTATAAATTATCCCGTTAGTTAATATCCCTATTTTAGCTTGAGAAACTGAAAAGTATCTCATTAACTGTGCATCATGTTTTTCTAAATTCTCTCCACACCATTTACATTCAATAAGAATAGTTGGTTGATTATCTATATGAATAGCATAATCTATTTTTTCTCCCTTTTTAATGCCTACATCACAAGTGAATTCTGGTATGAACTCAATAGGATTTCTTGTATCATATCCTAATAAATCAAAAAATGGCATGATAAATGCTGTTTTTGTTGCTTCCTCAGTATTAATTTGTTCTTTATACTTAATGATTTTATCAATAAGTAATTTTAATTGTTCTGCAAAATCCATAAACTCCTCCTTAAAGAATTTTTTAATTCTAATAGGAGTTTACTTTGACAATCTTCATTTGTCAATAATATCAGAAATAATTTATAAGCAAAACAGGGACTATTTCCCCTGTTCATTTAATACTTTTTCTAAACCTTGCTCAATTAGAAATCTCAGTTTATCAGAAGTGTTTTTTCCTATATCTAAAGAATCTATTTTTTTAAGAATAGTTTCAGGAATTCTTACACTTGTCTTTATAGAATCGCTTGAAGAGTCTATTTTAGGCCTTCCAACTTTTTCTTTATTAACAGATTTTGCCATAATCCATACTCCTTTAAATTTTAATCCTTTTTCTAAAATATGCTTTCTTTTATTCAAAAGCTTAAAATTATAATTATACCCCTATATCAGTTATAAAATAACTTTAATTATAAAAATTATTCTTTATTCTTTATAGGTACTATTAACAAAGAACTTTTTAATTTCTTCCTCCGATAGTCATGTTCCCTATAAGAATAGTCGGTTGTCCAACATTCGCGCAAATACTTCCAGAAGAACTTCCACACATTCCTTGCCCATGTCCAAGATTATTTCCGACCATTTCAATTTTAGTTAAAATTTCAGGACCATTTCCAATTAGTGTAGCTCCCTTTACAGGTTTAGTTATCTTTCCATTTTCTATTAAATAGGCTTCAAGGGCAGAAAAATTAAAATCTCCAGTTGCAGGATTTACAGAACCTCCACCTAAATATCTACAATATAAACCATTTTCAGCTTTGCTTAACATTTCTTCTAAGGTAGAATTTCCATTATCAATAAATGTGTTAGTCATTCTAGAAGTAGGAGCAAATTTATATGACTCCCTTCTACCACTTCCTGTACTTTCCATTCCCATTCTTCTACCATTAAGTTTATCAATCATATAACCTTTAAGAATCCCATTTTCAATTAAAACTTTTCTTTCAGTTGGAACTCCCTCATCATCAATGTTTAAAGAACCCCATTCATTAACAAGTGTCCCATCATCTATAGCCGTAACACAATCAGAAGCAACTTTTTGCCCAATTTTATTAGCAAAAACAGAGTGTCCCTTAGCAACAGCACTTGCTTCTAAACCATGTCCACATGCTTCATGGAAAATTACTCCTCCAAATTCATTCTCAATTATAACAGGCATTTTCCCACTTGGTGCATAATCTGCATTTAACATAGTTACTGCCATTCTACTGGCTTCTGTGGCATTTTTTTCAATATCCAATTCTTTTATAAATTCAAATCCCTTTGCAGCTCCAGGCCTTGTAGACCCAGTTTGCATTTTATCCCCATTAGAAGCAATTGACTCTATAGAAATTCTTGTCCTTACCCTTGTATCTTCTACCAAAGTCCCTTCACTATTAGCAATCAAAACATTTTGAATAGAATCAGCCAAAGAACAATTAACTTGAGAAATTAAGTTATTATAATCCCTAGCACTTTTGTCTGCAAGTTTCAAAATTTCAACTTTATCTTTTTTTTCAACTGTATTTGGCATTAAAAGAATTTTATGCTTATCTTCAATATCTTGTTTAATTAAATTTAGAATAATATCTTCTCTTTTCCCTTTTAAACTAGAAGCTGCTTCCCTTGCAACTTTTATCAAATTTTCTTCACTTGCGTCATTTGTGTAAGCATATACAGAAAATAAGTTTTTAAAAATTCTTATTCCCACTCCAAAATCTCTACCAGAAAGTGCCTTTTCAACTTTTTGAGATATAAGTAATATATTTGTACTCCATTTATCTTCAACAAAAATTTCAGCAAAATCTCCGCCAGTTTCTAGCGCTGCATTTAAAACATTTTCTATAGTCGTTTTATTTATCATAAAAATCATTCTCCATTTCTAAAAATATACATAAAGTATAACATAGATTTTTAGTAAAATCAGCTTTTTTATTGCTTTTATATCACCCAAAACTTGTTTACATTAAGTTTTATAACCTCTTATAAGAATAAAATTAAACCTCTTGGCAGTTCCTCTAAAACTTTCATTTTACAACTTGTTATGCCAAAACAAATATTAAAAAAAATGCTCTATAACAAAACTTTGTCATAAAGCATTTTATTTATTTGATGACTGATATTATTAGACCTTTTAGTCTAATTAATTTCTTTTTCCAATTGGTTTATAATTTCCATATCTGCATCTAAAATATCATAATTTCTTAATTCTGTAATCTTTACCCATTTTAATTGTTCATGTTCCAAATTTTTCAAGCTTCCTAAAAATTTGTCTATAATATAAGAATGTATTGTCAGCTCACTAATTGAATCAGTATAAATATAAGTTATAAATTCGTTTATACTCATTACATCAATATCAAGCTCCTCTTTCAATTCTCTTATCATACAAATTTGTGAATCTTCAAAAGGTTCAACTTTCCCTCCAGGAAATTCCCATTTACCACCAAATTTATCTTCAAATTTTCTTTGACCAATTAAAACTTTATCTTCATTTTTAATTATTCCTGCACTAATTTCAATTTTTTTCATAAACCCTCCCTTAATATTTTATATTAAAAAAGGAAAAATAGCAAAAAATTATAATTTGTCATGTACAGTCCCAGAGTCACTGCATGGACACCCTAATACTATTGAACAAGTCTCATCTTTATATCTTATTTCCCAACCTTCTGAATCAGGGAACCCATCATCATAAGCAACAACTTCCATTCCATTTTTTCCCAAAGCTTCTTCAGTTTTTCCAATTTTTTTTAAAAATTCTTCTTTTGTTAACATAAGTAACCCTCCTTTTTTTCATAGTATACCACAAACCTCTAGTTTAGTAAAGATTAACAACGTTAATTCAAATTTATATTGGACATAAAATCAAAAATATAATAAAATTAAAATAGGTGATTAAGTGGAAAAAATAGTTAAACTAGATGATAAATTAATTAGATGTATAATAAGTAAGCGTTCTAAAAAAAATATTATTTTTAGATTTAAACAAGAAGAATTACATATTTCCATTCCCAAAAGGTTTCCTTTAAAAGAACTTGGAAAAATAATTGATGAAAAAAAAGACTGGATTATCGAAAAATTTGAAGAAAATCTTTTCCATAAAGATGTTATTCTTTTCTTAGGGAAAGAATATACTTCTCAAGAAGACTTGAAAAATTTTCTAATTGCTGATTATAACAACTTAGATTTCCCAGAAATTGCTACTAAAATTTTTAATGAAAGAGTAAAAATTTGGGCTCAAAAAACCAATTTTATTCCTCAAAATATAAAAATTAGAAAGTTAAAGTCTGCATGGGGAATTTGTTACAGAAACAAAAATATAACATTAAATTTCCTTCTGCTTTGCTGTCCCATAGATGTAATTGATTATGTAATCATACATGAATTGTGCCATATAAAACATATGAATCATTCAAATGAGTTTTGGCAAGAAGTTTTCAACTATTGCCCAAACTTCAAAATTTATAAAAAATGGCTAAAAGTAAATGGCTCTAAAATTTTTGCAACAAATTATTTTTAATGAAAAAATTGTCCTGAAATTACAGGATTTGTCTTATTATTAAATATTTTTTCAAAAACAGCTTGATTTTTTTTTATATAAGTTCTATAATGACTTTATTAAATACTCTTAATAAGTCCTTGACTAACTTATTTTTAGTTGTTTTACAATGTATTTTATGATAGAATTTGGTATTCTTTTATATAGATTATTTAAGAACTTTTGAAAAGATTATTAAAAATGAGGGGTATCAATGGAAAATATCAGTGGAAATGCAATAATTATTAAAGAAATCAATATCAATTTTGTTAGAAAAGTTTTGAAAAATAAAGGCCAAGCTACAAAGCAGGAAATTGCTAAAGAAACAGGCCTAAGTTTTGTAACAGTAGGAACTGCTTTACAACACTTACTTACTCAAAATGAAATATTTGAAGCAAAAATGGCTCAGTCAAGTGGAGGAAGACCTGCACAACAATATAGTTATAATTATGATTTTGCTCATGCTTTAGCACTACATACTTACGAAAAAGAAGGGCTTCATTTTATACATAGCTCTGTAATTAATCTAAACGGAGAAATCGTTTCAGAATCAGATTCCCAAACAGAAGTTATAGATGTTCATATTTTTGAAGACATTATAGAGAAAAAAATTAAAAAATATCCATTAATTAAAGCAATTAGCTTTGGTCATCATGGCGTTGAGCTAAATGGAGAGATTATCTCTTCAGATTATGAAATGTTAGAGGGAATACCCTTTGCAGACCATTTTTCTAACTTATATCAAGTTCCTGTGGTATTAGAAAATGATGTTCATGCTGCTGTTCTTGGATTTAGTAAAAGAAGAGAAATTAAAGAGGATGAAACTTTAGTTTACATTCATTTTTCAGAAAATGGCATTCCAAGTGCAGGAATTTTAATAAATGGAAATTTATTTAAAGGAAAAACTAACTATGCTGGTGAAATAAGTAAAATGTCTCTGGATATTGAATGGAATAACGCTCTTTCCAATGACTCAGAAAAAATAATTCCAGCCATATCAAAATTAATAATGAACATATCAAGTCTTATAAATCCACATACTTTTATAATAAATGCTAATTTTTTAGATAGAATTAAGCTATCTAGAATAAATAAAATTTGTAAAGATAGTTTACCAAACAATTTAGTTCCAAAAATGTATATATCAGAAAATTTTATGAAAGACTATAAAAGTGGTCTAATTATGAGAGCTTTACAACAATTGGAACCTAACATTGCACTTACTAAAAAGAAAAATTATTTTGAATAAATACTGAAAAGATGGCAATAACCACTTTTCTTTTAAAAGGAGGCAATTTATAATGAAAAGAGTTAAAAAAGACAGAATTAAAATTGTTACAATTGGAGGAGGTTCTAGTTATACACCTGAGTTAATTGAAGGGTATATCAAAAGAAAAGACCAACTTCCAATAAAAGAAATTTGGTTAGTTGACATTGAAGAAGGTAAAGAAAAATTA
>JAFGUR010000053.1 GCA_016938425.1 Fusobacteriaceae bacterium | reverse complement strand
ACTAGTATTTATTATAATTGGAAAGGAGAGAGGCCTAATGGAAAAAGGAGAATTAATAAGATTAATAAAAAATTCTGATTTGACACCAGAAGAAGTTAAGGAAACTTATAATTATTTGGAAGAAATAATAAATAAAAAAGAAGTTAAAGAGAAAAAAATAGAGATAAAATATGAAGTAGGAACAAAAGTAAAAGTAAAAGATTCCCAGTCAAAATATTATGTTAAAGTTGGAATAATAGAATCAATTGAAGTCCAAAATAATGAAGTATGGTATTACGTGTATTTAAGTGTTCCTCAAGCAGTAATAAAGTTTAGACAAAGAATGTTAACTAGTGTGGTAACAGATGTAAGAAGAAATAGAAGATATTAAAAATAAAGAAAGAACTAGATTTCTCTAGTTCTTATGGGAGAGATTTTCGCATAAAAAATCTCGTTCTTGGCAATAAGATTATACTATTAAAATTTTATAAAGTCAAGAGTAAATAAATAAAAAGTAAAAAGAATTTATATTCATACTGTTAAAAATTAAAAACTTTTTATTGTTATGAAAATCAATTTATTCCATTCAATAATACTCGGAAATTTTAGATATTTAGATAACAGAGTATTCCTTTCAATTTATAATTAAAACTTCCTAAGAAAAGCATTATTTTTAAGTAAAAAGGAGATATGATTTATGTGATGAAATAAATAAATAAATTTTAAATTTATTGTTGACTTTTTTTGTAAAGAATAGTATATTTTGATTAAATATACTATACAAAGTTAATTGAGTTTTAACTAATTAAATTCTAAAAGTTGTAAACCAATATAAAAATCTTAAATGCCAATTCATGTGGAACTAATTTTTTTAAACTTTTGTAAATCAAATATTTTGATTTTTCGATTATATGAATTATTGTTTAGAGATTTTGGAAAATTAAACTTTTATTAATAACTACTTGAATATAAGCAATCGACATAACAAGCATTGAAAAATAAAAGTATTAAATGAGACGTGAAAGTGATTTTACGGTGGATGTGGGTATCATTTTAGTAATTTAAAGACTTTACATGATAAGAAGCTGAGGTTGTTATGAAAAAAACAAAGTGTTGTAATTTTATAACAAACTAAAAATTAAAAAATAAGGAGGCAAGTAAAATGAAAGAAATTTCTATTTTATTTAGTGGAGAAGCAGGAACAGGAATAAAAACAATAGAGTCTTTAATAGCTCCATTATTAAAGAATGAAGGTTATAATTTTTATATTTCTAAAGAAATAATGTCTAGAGTAAGAGGAGGAAATAATGTAACTCAATTAAGAGTTAGTTCAAATAAAGTAACTTCAATGACGGAAAGAAATAACTATGTAATAGTACTTAGTAAAAATTCTTTGTATAGATTGAATGACAGACTTCAAGAAGATACAATTTTAATTGGACCAAAGGCTTTTATAGAAGACTCATATAGTGAAAAATATAAAACAATTTATATAGAATTTGCAGAAGAAGCAAGAAAAGTTGGAAATATTATGTTTAGTAACATAGTAATTATTGGTTTTTTAGGTGGAGTTTTGGGACTGACATTTTCTAATGTAGAAAAACTAATTAGTAAGAAATTTGCTAAAAAAGGTGATGATATTGTTAATAAAAATATAGAAGCCTATGAAAAAGGGGAAAATTTAGGAAAAGAGTCTAATTTAAAAGTTGAAATTGAGAAAAATGAATTGGTTAAAAGAACAGGAGTATCCACAGGAACAGAAGCTATGGCAGTAGGTTCACTAGCAGGGGGCTGTAATTTAGCAGCCTCGTATCCAATGGCACCAAGTACGGAAATATTTATGACTTTAATTGACTATTCTAAAAATTTTGAAATAGCAATTGAACAAGCAGAAGATGAAATAGCAGCTATAAATATGGTTTTAGGTGGTTGGTATGCTGGAGGAAGAGCAATGACAACAACATCTGGAGGTGGATTTGCTCTTATGTGTGAGGGAATATCTATGTCAGGAATAGGAGAATTACCTGCTGTAGTTCACTTGGCACAAAGACCAGGACCAGGAACAGGATTACCAACAAGAACAGAACAAGGAGATTTAAACTTAGTTCTTTATTCTGGTCATGGAGATTTTAATAGAGTAATATTAGCACCAGGTTCTTTAGAAGAGGGGATAGTTTTAGGGAATAAGGCATTTAATATTGCAGATAAATATCAAATACCAGTATTTTTACTATCAGATTTTCATTATGTAAATCAAAGCTATAATATAGATGATATTGATTTCTCAAATATGCAAATCGAAAATCATTTTGTGAAATCAGACAAAGATTACAAAAGATATAAATTGACAGAAGATGGAATTTCACCAAGAGCTATACCAAGCTTTGGAGAAGGATATGTTTGTGTTGATTCTGATGAGCACGATGAAACAGGTCATATAACAGAAGAATTTTCAGTTAGAATTGAGCAAAATGAAAAAAGAAATAAAAAACTTAATAATTATAAAGATATTGAGCCTGTGGTAAAAGGAGATTCGGATTTTGAAACTTTAATAATAGGTTGGGGTTCTACATGGGGAGCTATAAATGAAGCATTTGAGAAAGAAAATAAAAAAGGTGTAGCTTATGCACATTTTACTCAAGTATTTCCATTACCAAAATCAACAAAAGAACTTTTAGAGAAAGCTAAAAAAATTATTTCTATAGAAAATAATTTTACAGGACAATTTGCAGACCTTATAAAAAAAGAAATAGGAATAAATATAGAAAACAGAGTTTTAAGAGCAGATGGGTTACCATTTACTTTAGAACAAATTCAAAAAGTGATAAAAGAACTATAAAATTAAGCTGTCTGACTGCATTAATTGGTTTTTGTAACAATAAAAGTAACTACTCAGGTATAACAAAGTGAGTAAAATCAAAGTTTTAGAGGAGTGGCGAGGAGTAATCCTTGCCGTGGGTGTGGGCTACGCCCCGCAAATCCCCCTCTTTTCGCGCCGAAGGCGCGTATAAAAGCTTGATGTTCCAAGTTTTTTACATGGCTGAGTAGT
>JAFGUR010000052.1 GCA_016938425.1 Fusobacteriaceae bacterium | reverse complement strand
TTGCCTTGATAGCTCAGTCGGTAGAGCAGAAGACTGAAAATCTTCGTGTCGGTGGTTCGATTCCGCCTCAAGGCACCATATAAGGTCCTATAGCTCAGTTGGGAGAGCACCTGCCTTACAAGCAGGGGGTCACAGGTTCAAGTCCTGTTGGGACCACCATAAATGGGGGCGTAGCTCAGTTTGGTTAGAGCGCCTGCCTGTCACGCAGGAGGTCGCGAGTTCGAGCCTCGTCGCTCCCGCCATTTAGAAATTTTATCTAGCTTATAAAGCTAGATTTTTTTATTTTTTGACAAAATTGTAGTATAATTGTAAAAATGCCATAAAACTTCTTAAAATCGATATTGAAGCGTTTTTAATTTGAAACCAGCACTAGTCTAGAAAATATGTCAAGATGTATTTATAAAGGCTATAATTTGCTTAAAAACGATTTTTAATATAGTTTTTAATTGAATTCAAGGAGGAAAAATGAAAAAGATTTTTAGTTTAGTAATGATTTTAATAATGATAACTTCTTGTAGAGCTCTTACTACAAAGGGGAGAAGCGTAAATTCAGCAGAAAAATATGCTAAAAGTGGAAACTATTATGATGCTGTTTTAGAGTTTACTAATGCTTTGGTTAATGACTTTAAATATAAGCCAGCGATTGAAGGGTTGAATGAAATATATTCTGAAGCTATAAAAAAACAAGAAAATCAAATACTTGATATAAAGCAAACAGGAAATTTAATAAATTATGCCAATGAAACAGAAAAAATGGTGCTTCTTTACAGAAATGTATCAAGACTTAGAGCAGAAACTTTTGCTCTTTTACATTTTAAGATTGAATCAGAAGACATTAGAACTTGGACTTTAGAAACATCAAAAGCTTATTATGAAGCAGCTAAAAATTACACCCCTAGACAGACTAGTTTTGATTATAAAACTATAAATAAACTTTATAAGAAAAGTTATGATTATAATCCAAGATACCTTGATGTTTTTGATAGATATAAAGAAACCAAAGAACTTGCTATGCAGAAAGTAGTTTATTTTGATATAAAAAAAGAGTTTAATTATTTAAATGTTGGTAATTTATTGAGTAATAAAATGTTTAATTTACTAATGAATGACTCAAGTATTAATGAGTATACAAGATTTGTGAAAGGTGAAAATTTAAAACTAACTAAAGAAACCTTACTTAGTAAGAATTTTACTGAAAATGAACTTAAAGATACTAATTATTTTTTAGATATTGAAATTTCAAATATAAATTTTACCAAGCCAAAAGTATCAACAAATTATACTAATAAAACTTGGTATGAAGTGAAAAAAAATGTTAATGGGATAATAAAAAGTGATGCTATATGGACTTTACCAAAAACTTTAGATTCTTTAGCAACCTATGAAGAAAAAAAATATACAGAAATTAAAAGCTATAAAGAATCTATAGTTAAAATGGCTATAAATTACAGCCTAATTGATTTAAAGACAAAATCTGTAGTGAAACAAGGAGTAATATCAGATGAATTTAAAGATAGCCATACTTCACAAATTTTTGTAGGAGAAAATTATCCTAATGAAAAGTCTATACTAGATAGAGAATTATTATCTGATTTTGATATGATAAATAAAGTTTCAGAAACGTTATCAGAAAAAATAAAAAGAGAACTTCAAAAAATATTAGAATAATAAAAATCTGAACTAATTTAGTTTGGGTTTTTATTGTGTTGTATCCCTTTTAATCTTCCGTTAACCAGTCTAAAGCCGATTCTTTATCATAAAAAAGTTTTACATTTTTTTGGCCTGAAAAGAAAATATAACTTTTAAATAAAGCTTCTTTAAATCCAGTAATTCCCATAGTAGCTGTTTTTTCTATTTTTTTAGAAAGAACAGTCTTACCTGTTTCTTTTAATATATTCATATATTCAGTAGAACCAAAAGAATTATTGTAATTTGCTATAACTAGAGTTTTGTTTTCTTGTTTCTCCAAAATATCAACTTCTTTATATAATATATTTATCATTTCCTCTGAAGTTTTGCAACCTTCATAATCAGAAAACAGTATTTTTTTTCCATTATATTCAATCCATTTAACTTCCATGCTAACTCCTAAAAATGTTATTTTTTAAGACATTTTATACTTTTATAGTATGCTTGTCAAGAAATTCTCAAGCTTTTAATATCCTCTTGTTTAGATTCTTGAATTGAGATATAATTACTTGAGGTGGTAATTTTGGATAAAATTATAGTTAAATGTAAAACTTGTAAAAAAGATATGAAAATCCTTAATAAAAAAGGAAAATATAGATGTCCCTATTGTAAGGCAGTGTATAAATTAAACTCTTTTAATAAATTTAATCTAAAAATTGGAAGAGTGTTTAAGGACTTTATTAAAACTTTAGTTGATATAAAAAATACGTTCAAGTATAGAATGAATGTAGCTAAGTATCACTTTAAAAATAGAAAAAGATAGTTATTTAGGATTATTTGAACTAGAAATAGTTTCTAAGATCTTGGGCTTCATTAAGATAAACTAAGACTTTTAAAGTCTAAATTTATCTAAAAAACCCGACCTACTACACTTTGTTACGCCTTAGGATAATCTAAGCCTTTCGGCTTAGATTATCCTAAGGCAAAGGTTGCTGGACACATTATATATAAATTTATAAGGATTAAACGTCACGTTTACGAGGTTTGGACGCGTAGTCCAAGGTTTGAATATTTAGTTTTTCTGTTTTTGATATGAGTTTTTTAAAAAGTTTATAATAAAAAACTCCTTCATTTTCAAGATTTGAGCTAATGACCAGAAATTCTTTTGCTCTTGTAATTCCAACATATATAACTCTTAAACTTTCTGAAATTTTATCAGCTTTATAAGAATTTATATAATCTTTATGAAAATCTCCTTTTAGTAATTTTTCTAATTCATAGTAACAAAGTGCTTCAGGAATTCTACACTCATCTTTCAAATAATTTTTCTCTCCCTGTTGTTCTTTATGAAGAAAAACCGGAAAAAACTCTTCATTTAGACAAAGCATATAAACAAAATCCCATTCTCTTCCTTTGCTTTTGTGATAAGTGCAAAGAGTTATCTTTTTATTTTTATGACTTTTCTTCGATAAACCCCAGTTAAAGTAATTTATTTTATTGTTCTCTACTTTCCTCAGTTCATATACTAAGTTTTTATAAGACCATTTTGGGTTAAGTTTAAAGATGGTTTTTAAATTTAAGGAAATATTCTCAATAATTTCTTGCTCAATATTATCAAAATAAAAATTTTGACTTACATAAATTAGCGTTTTTTCTTTTGTATTTATGGAAAAATCTAAGAGTAATTTTAGCTTATAAATATGTTTATTTAAATCATTTGATTGAGAACTCGAAAAGATATTTTTCATATCTGATTTAATTATATATTCTTTATTTTCTGAAGATAATTCAGATTTTAATAAGTGTTTTTCCAAAATTTTTATAAAGATTTTTTTGTTATTTGGATTATCTATGAATTCCAAAAAATCCGATAACTTTTGATATGTCTCTAGATTGTTTTGAGAAAAATCGCTTAAAATTTCAAAATCTAGATTTTCTTTTTTTAGTAAGTTGGCCAAAATATTTAAGTGCTTGTTTCTCGGTGCTAAAATTCCTATATTTTTTTCAGGAAATTTTTGTGAAAAACTTTTGATTTTTTGAACGCAGAAATTAAATTCTTCGTTTATGTCTTTTTTTAGATAATTTATAATTTTTGAATTAGGATATTTATCTAAATCACTTTTAATAAAAGGACTAGAAAGAGCATTTCTAGCTTCTTTTGTTGGGTGATAAAGTTTAGTATATTTTATAAAGAGATTTCCTAGAAAAATTATTTTTTCAGAACTTCTGTTACTATGTCTCAACTCTTTGATTATTTTAGCTTCTTTAATAAATTTTTTAAAAATTTTAGGAGAAGAATTGGTAAAACTTCCGGTTATATTTTGGTTAGAATCGCCAACTTTTATTAAGTTTTGATTGTTGATTAATTGAACTATTTTACTTTGAAGATAGTTTGAATCTTGAGACTCGTCTTCTAGAAGGGAAGAGTAGATGAGACTGTACTTCTTACAAAGTTCTTTATTTGCATTGAGTAAATTATAGGACTTAAAAAGGATGTCGTCATAATCTATAGTTCTATCTTGATTTAGAAGTTCTTGGTATCTCTCATAAAAATCTACAGCTAATAAAATTAGCTCTTCCTTGGCGTTTTCTCTCATTTTATCTACTTCTACAGCGAACTTTTTACTTCTTGAAATAAAATTTAATAAACAAAATTTTAAACTTTGATAAAAATCCCCTTCATTTTCTAGGGAGTACTCTTTGTAAAAACCCCTTAATTTTTCTTTATTCTCATTAAACCAAGTTTTATACAAATCTTCTACTAATTTTCTTGAACTTTCACTATCCAAAAGGGCAAAATCTTCCGATATATTAAATAAATCAATGTTTTCTTTTATTAAATCTAAGCAAAATTTATGTATAGTTTTAACTTCAATATTAGAAATATTTTTATCTAAAGTTTTTAATCTTTCATAAAAATTTTCTACGGCGGAATTCATATAAGTGAGTATAAGAATTTTACTGTTTTTGTCGATTTCTTTAGATAATTTTAATGCTAAATGGGTTAATATAAAGGTTTTTCCAGAGCCTGGAACCGAAGGAACTGCCATAATGCCTTCTTTATAATTTAGTATTTCCTCTTGTTCTGGTCTAAACTTTATCATATTATCCTCCAAAAGTTAAATTACATAAGTTAAGTTTATGTTTTTTTTATTTGTATTGTCAATAATTTTTGAAAATAATAGAGTTTATATAGTAAATGAGATATAATATCAACAAGAAAACTACATTAAAAACAATTTATATAAATTTTAAGAGGTGAATTTTATGAAAAAAATACTTTTTAGCTTTATGCTAATTTTTAACTTTGTTCACGCTGAATTTTCTCAATATCAATCAAATCTCGGTTTGGGAGTTGGACTAGGTTTACCAACTGGTTACGAATTTCGTGGAATATATAAACAAAATGAATGGCTTAGTCTTTCCCTTGATTACAATATCTTTGCTGTAGACGGTATTAACTATAATTTAAACCAAGATGATATGGATATGAATGTAGCCGGAAGTATAGGCTTTTCTACAGCAGGTGTTCTTCTTCACTATCATCTCTTCGGAGGCAATCTAAGGGCTTCTGCAGGATTTTTCTATGACATGGGAGGCCTTACTGTGGATGCTGACGGAACTATGACCATTGAAGGAGTAGAGGCTCCGGTAACGGGAAATGTTTCTATTAAACTAGGTCAAACCTATCCTTATTTAGGAATTGCTTACGGATACGATTTTAATAGTATTGTTCATCTAGAGTTAAGTTTAGGAACTTATCTCATGAAAAGACCAGAAGTAAGCTTATACTTCAATGTAGGAGATGAAAATGTTATCAATTCTATTCTTGATACCCTAAAAGACGGATCTAACGATGCTTTAATAGATTCTAAGAAAACCGAAATAAATGAACTTTTAGCTGCTTCTGGAGGGAATATATTAAATCTTCCAGATATAATTCTTCAAAGCTTAAGTATTACAGGTGTAACAATGCCAAATCAAAAAAATCTTGAAAATGACATAGTTTCTCTAATTCAAGAAGGATATTCATATCTTCCAGAGTTTTTAGGTTATAGTCTTCTACCTGTTATTTCTATAGGTTTTACAATTTTTCCATTTTAATCGTTCAAGGGAATTGTATGTTTTTTCATACTATTCCCTTTTTTTGTTGCCTAAAAATGAAATTTCGTGTAAAATATGAAAAAAAGGAGTTGATAAAATGTTAGAATTTAATGGAACACAATGTCTTTGCGGTACTGTTAAAGTTGGAGAAAGAGGGCAAATAGTTATACCAAAAAAAGCTAGAGAATATTTTGACATAAAACCTGGAGATAACTTAATTGTTTTAGGAGATAAAAACAAAGGAATAACTGTATTTAAGGCAACAGACCTTAAAGAATTTGCTCATTTAATTTTAAATAATGTAGAGGAAACAGAAGAATAAAATAAAGGGGATGGTTTATTTGTTTAATCTGTTTAAAAAAGAAAAAATAGAAAAAGAAATTGAAAAAGATTGCAATTGTGATAAGGATTTTATTGACCCTTATTCCTATTGTATTGTAAATCCTTATTTCAAATCATCAGAAAATTTCTCAAAGCTTTTTTCTGATTTTGAAAATAGAATTTCTAGTCTACAAAGATATTTTGAAACTAACCAAATTCATATAGAAAATTATCTTAAATTTTCAAAAGAAGAACTCAACATAAAGAAAAAAGAAATCAAAAATCAAAAGGAATTAGCTGCTTATGGTAGATGTTATTTCTCTGATGAAGAATACTTCTACGAAATGCACTATTTATCCGTTATATTAATGATTTTTAGCCTCTTTGAGACGCTTCTTAGCGATGTCTCTGTAGATATAGCCAAATCGGAGAACAAGTGGGTAGAAGACCATATGGATAAGTCTCTTCCATATATAAAAAGATACCTAAATTTCCTTGAGAAAGAATGTAACATAAAAATTCCTATTTCTGAGGATGAAGGCAGAAAACTTGATATAATCAGAAAAATTAGAAATAACTATTTACACAGTCTAGAAAAGGATATTCCTGAAGAAATACAAGAAGAACTCAAAAAATTAATGGACTTAGAAGATAATAAAATTAAAGTAAATGCAGACTTTATTTTAATGGCCTTTCAAATTATTGGTGGAATAGCACAAAGATTAGAAAATAGTTATTGGGGATACAAAAAAAATAAGTATAAAATAAAATGAGGACGAATCCTCATTTTTTTTATACTTTAAACCTTTGAATAGTTAAATTTTTTAGCATAAAACATAAAAACCTAAGCGTAGGACGCTTAACCCCGAATAAAAAAATAAAATTTATAATTTTAGTAAAACTAATGGGTCAAGCGTCACGCTTTTAGATAATCTTAGCTTGAAAAGCTTAGATTATTTTAAATCGTAACGAAGTGGAGTAGGTTCGATGAAACTTTTGCGACTGTAAGGAGCTTATCCCTGTGGGAGAATAAGTTTCGGTCTTATATTTTATACCTTAAATATTCTTATATAAATTCAATAAAAACACTGTTTTCATATCTATATCAAGAGTTTCTACCTTATCAAAATCTACCCATTCTGTAAATAAATCTTCCCCATGGTCAAGCTGTTGCTCCTCAGGTATTATTCCTTGATTTTTAAGTTTTACTATGAAGAAATTTAGAGTTTCTGTAGTATATCCCGGTGAAATTAATAAACCCTTAGGATATCTGTAAATAAACTCTAAGTCTTCTTTTTTATAACCTGTTTCTTCAAGAACTTCTCTGTACATTGCCTCTAAAGCATCTTCATTGGCATCTATAAGCCCTGCTGGAACTTCGTAAAGATTCCCTCTCTTTCCCGGTCTATATTGATTTACTAGTAATACTTTTTCTTCTTTTTCATCTAAAATTAATACAGCTATTGCATTATGATGCTCTAAATATTCTAAAGTAGTTTCTGTTGTTGGATGTTTTTCTGTACGCACTCTCAAAAATTTTAATTCGTTAGTTGTCATTTTTTCCCCCTGTATTCTTAAAATATTGCTTTAAACTTCTCAAAAAGCTCTCTATCTTCTGCTTTTAGTCTTTTTAATAAATCTACTATACTATTTATTTCAAAATCCTTTAGAGCAAATCTTTCTTTCACTTCTTTTTTTACAAGAAGTTTCTGCTCTTCTGTAAGGATAATTTTTTTCATATTCATAAATCTTGAAGGATATTGATAATCTTTCAAAACTTCTATTATGTTTTCCCAATTTTGCTCAATGGTAAATTTATTTCTTTTGATTACATAATAAGCTATTTGAGGTTTTAACTCAGGGATTTCATCATAATTATGACTTTTCAAAATTTCTCTTATTCTATAGCTATCTCTAGAAATATATATCAATTCTCCTGCATTTTTTATTTGAAGTATTTTTGGATTTCTAATACCTCTTATATTTAAAAATTTATTTAAAGATATCATTATTTTTTTAGTAAGAAGATAAAATTCTACTGCAAAATCATTGAAATTTTTATCAGGAACTCTATTATCCACTATAATTCTTATTTTTTCCTCTAGCTGATAATTTATATCCATTTCATCCTCCATTAACATTTTGAATTTAATTATACCACTCTATTAATTATTTTTAAACTCTGTATTTTTTATTTTTTACAATTTATAAAACTTTGAATAAAAAAGCTTATTGTAAAAAAAGGTTGAATCTGTTATAAAGTTAATATAATAAATTTGTAAAGAGGTTAGAATGAATAGATTAACTCGTCATAAATATGAATTAAGTGTTTTTCAAAAAAAAGAAATCCCCCTGAAGGAATTAAAGGAATTTAATTATAATCTTTTAACTGGTATAAAATCTGATAAAACCCTTTCAGACTATTTTATGTATCTAATGGATTTTTTAAGAAATATCTATGAAATAGGAGACCATAGTCCAGATAATACTGAGGTTTTGAAAATGCTTTATAATGTCAGTAAAGAAGATATTTCAAATTATATAATGCTACTTAAAAATGAAAGAGAACTAAAACACTCTTCTATAAATAAAATTATCTCTGCTTTAAAGCATTTTTTCAAGGAAATAGAAACAAGAGATGACACTTTTATAAATCCGATTAAAAATATTAAGTTTTTTAAAAAAGACCCCTTAGACCCAGAAAAAATCTTAAGACTAACAAAAGACGATATAAGGAAAATGATTGATAGTATAGAAATTAGAAACGAAAAAGACTTGAGAAATATCCTTATTATGAAAACTCTTTATTATACAGGAATGCGTTCTGATGAGCTTAGAAGTCTCACCTATAAGCAAATTTTGGAAAAAGATGGGAAATATATGATTAGACTAGATAAAACCAAATCTCAAAAAATTCAATACATACCTTTATTAAAAAAATTGGCTGTTGAGCTTACAGAATATAAAAAAAATGTTCAATATAATTTTAATATACAGGATGAGGATATTGTAAATTCCTTTGTATTCCCTGCTTTTTATGAAAAAAATACAAAACTCACAGCCAATAGTTTAAATTTTGTAATAAAAAGTATCTCCAAAACAACAATAAATAAAAATATTTCAGCTCACTTTTTTAGACACGCCATAGCAACTGAAATGCTTTTATCTGATAATAATATCTCTATAAGTGATGTTCAAGATTTTCTGCGTCATGCTGATATCAAAACCACAAAAATTTATGATGATGCTATTGAGCTTAAAAAACAAAATACAGTTGAAAAAATACCAGAACTTTAGAAGCAATTAATAGTTAAAAGTTAATAATTAATAGTTTTAGAAGAGTTGGAAAACAACTCTTTTTTTCTTCAAAAAAAATAGCCCTAAAGCCAATCTACCCTAACTATAAACTATTCATTATTAACTGTTAACTTTTTATTTTTTGAAAAACATAGTT
>JAFGUR010000051.1 GCA_016938425.1 Fusobacteriaceae bacterium | reverse complement strand
ATAGATTTCGTAGAGATTTCTCATATAAAAGATAAAAAAGTAAGTGAAATGAGTACAGGTCAATTAAGAAAGTGTATTATTGGAAGAGCTCTTATTCATAATCCTAAAGCATTTATTTTAGATGAACCTACAGTGGGATTAGATATAAAAGCACAGTATAATTTTATAAATTTAATTAGAAAATTATCTAAAAAATCTTCAATTATTTTAGTTACTCATCATATTGAAGAAATTTTTCCCGAAATAACTCATGTAGCACTCATCTATAAAAATTCTATTTATAAACAAGGAAAAAAAGATGATATTTTAAACTCTGAAAATTTAAGTGAAATTTTTGAATTTGATATAGAATTAAAAAAAGAAAATGATAAATACTATATAAAAAGCTTATTCTAAAGACTACTTTCTTAAATTGTAGTCTTTATATTTTGTTTTTAAGTATGAAAAATATGAAAAGTTGACAAAATTAAATTTATGTGATATAAAATATAAAAGTTCTATTGGAGGTATAACTTATGAAAAAATTATATTTTAAAGAAAACTCAAAAATGAGTTGGTCTTGGGTTTTGATGGTATTATTCTTTATATTATCTTTTATTAATGTCTATTTTGCTTTATTAGGATTGATTTGTATGCTTGCCCCACTTTATCATACAGTTAGAGGGAGAGGAAAAATTAACTGTTCTCATTATTGCCCAAGAGGGTCTTTATTTGGTAAGTTTTTTCCTTATATATCATTTAATAATTCTTTACCTAATTGGATGAGATCAAATTTATTCAAGAATTTATTGTTAATTTTTATGTTTGGAATGATGACTTCAGGATTTATATTATCTAATGGTTCACTATATAAGATTAGTTTTACGGTTTTAAGATTAATTATTATTTCTACAGGTATTGGAATTATTCTTGGAATATTTTTTAAACCAAGAGCATGGTGTCAAGTTTGTCCAATGGGACATGTGACAAGTGCTTTAAATAGAAAAAAGGAAAAAGGAGAATAATAATGTATAAAATAGATGAAACTTCATGTATTGATTGTGGAGTGTGTATGAAAATATGTCCTAAAAATGCTATTGAATTTACAAAGTTTGCTCATACAATAACTGATATTTGCATTTCATGTGGACTTTGTGCAAAAAATTGCCCTGTAAAAGCCATATCAAAAAAGGAGGATTAATTATGTTTAATGATGAAGTAAAAGCTCAATTAAAAGAAATTTTAGCTAAAATCAATAAAAAAATTATTATTATGTATTTCAGTGAAGGAAATAGTGAAAATGTTAATATTACTAAAAGTATGCTAGAGGATTTAAAAGAAATAAATAGTTTAATCAATGTTGAATATTATGGTCTTGGTGAAGATATTATTAAAGAATATGACATAGTAGAAAATGGGACACTATTAATTTTAAATGAAGATAAAGTTAATAAAGGAGTTTATTATTATGGACCTCCTGCTGGATATGAGATTAATTCTTTTGTACATTCTTTATTAGATTTTGGTGGTGCATCAGAAGAACTTCCAAAAGAACTAATTGAAAAAATAAAAAAAATTGATAAAGATATTGATATTAAAGTTTTTGTTGGTTTAGGATGTCCTCATTGCCCTGGAGCAGTTATTAATGCGCATACCTTAGCTAAATATAATCCTAGAATTAAAGGAACTATGGTAGAAGCTAGTAGTTATATTGAATTATCTAAGAAATTTAATATTAGTTCTGTTCCCAGAATAATTATAAATGATGGACAAGGTGATTTACTTGGTAATCAACCTTTAGATGTAATCATAAAAACCATTGAAAATTTATAGAAATATTCTTATATTTTTCATATATAAGGTGGATGCAGAATTAATTTCGTACCCACCTTTATTTTATATTTATAGGAAATTATAAATCTTAATGTAATCAGTACGAATCAAAATGTGGCAGAACCACCTTTCTTGAAACTAAAGAATTCCAATGAAATTTATATTAATTTACTTTAAATACTGTGTCTAAATTTGTTTCTATATACTCTAAAGTTTCGTCTAACGTTTTTAATTTTCTATAACTAGATACTACTTCATAAGCTTGTGCAAAATCTTCTATATAATCTGTAAATTTTTTTAAAATTTCATTAGTATCTCTATGAACTTGAACATGATAAATATTGGTATAATGAATTTTAACCCCAGTAACTCTTGATGTTTTTAACCCATTTCTTTTGATTTTTTCAAACCATAATCCTATTTCTCCATATTCAATGTCTCTAATAGTTGGATTAAAAACCTTATTTTCCAAATCATAATATCTATTATACCTATCTTTATCAATTCCTAATAAATCTTTAATTTCTTTTATCGTAAATTCTAAGTAATCTTGTCTCTTATTTCTCCTAAGAATCAGTTTAAAAATTTCTCTAGTATAGCTGTATTTAAACTGTAAAAAGGCTAGTACATTAATTCTACTAAAAAAATTACCTTTTCTTTTAGTTGCCCTAATTTCATCTGAAAATTTATAGACAACTTTACTATCTTCAATAACTACTACATCAAAAATATTAAAATATATTTGGGTAATCTCAGTCTTATCCTTAAAAACATGGCAATAAACATTTTTTTTCATTAAATTAAAAATAATCTTTTGAAGTTCTTCTCCAGATATTTTCAATTTATTTTCTGGAAATTCAGAAAATTCTTGCTCATATTTAAAATTAGCAACAAAGCAATCAAAAACATCTTGTTCTTTCTTGGTAAATCTTGGGATACAATCAATTTCAAAATCATATTCTTCTAAGTTAAAATCTTTATTTTTTAAAAAATAATACATTTTTCCTCCGTATAAAAATTTTTTTATTTTCAAATTTTAACGACTATTACAATAAAAATTTTTCCACAAATCAATTATATTAGAGTTTTTTGAAAAAATCAATCAAAATTTGACGTTTTTTTGACGTTTTGTTGCCTTTTGACACAAAAAGCTTTGAAATGTATACTCTGTAATATAGCACAAAAGGAGGGTTTATGAAGTTTTCTAAAAATTTTTTGTTTGGTGCTGCAAGTGCTGCATACCAAATTGAAGGAGCATGGAATCAAGATGGTAAAGGTATGTCTAACTGGGATGAATTTTCTAAAATACCAGAGAAAACCTTTCAAAATACTAATGGAGATGTAGCAATAGATCATTATAACAGATATAAAGAAGATATTGCATTAATGGCTGAAATGGGACTTGAATCTTATAGATTTTCTATTTCATGGTCAAGAATTTATCCTCAAGGTCATGGTGAAATCAATTTAAAAGGGATTGAATTCTACAATAATCTTATAGATGAATGCTTGAAATATGGAATTGTTCCATTTGTAACTTTATATCATTGGGATTTACCATTAACGCTGGAAAAAGAAGGAGGTTGGTTAAATAAAAGAACATCAGATGCTTTTGTAAAATATGCAAAAACATGTTTTGAATGTTTTGGAGACAGAGTTAAAAACTTTATAACATTTAATGAAACTATTGTATTTTGTGGACATGGCTATCTTTCTGGAACACATCCCCCAGGAATAGTTGGAGACATAAAAAAATATTTTCAAGCGATTCATAATGTATTCTATTCTCATGCAAGAGCAGTTATAGAATACAAAAAACTTAATCAATATGGGGAGATTGGTATAAGTAATGTTTTTAGTCCTGCATTTCCAGTAAACAACTTAGAAGATAATGTCTTTGCTGCTAAGCATGCTAATGAATATGGTACTCATTGGTTTTATGATCCTATACTTTTAGGAGAATACCCTGAATATGTTATTAATGATTTAAAAAGAAGTGGAAATCTTCCAGACTGGACTACAGAGGAATTATCTACACTTAAAACTGCAGCACCATTAAATGATTTTATGGGCTTGAACTATTATCAACCCACAAGAGTTGAAAAAATAATAGGAAATTTTGAAAAAATTGAGGCTACTAGAGAAAATTCTACAGGCTCTCCTGGAAACCCAAGTTTTGATGGGGTTTATAGAAGTGTTAAAATGGACGATAAAGTCTACACCAAATGGGATTGGGAAATATCCCCTGAAGGTTTTTTACAAGGGTTAAATATGTTAAAAGAGAGATATGGACAAATAAAATTATATATAACTGAGAATGGTTTAGGAGATGAAGACCCCATAATTGAAGGGGAAATTTGTGATGTTCCAAGAATAAATTTTATAAAAACGCATTTAAAAGCAGTAAAAGAAGCTATTTCTAATGGAATCCACATAAGAGGATATTTTGCATGGTCTGTTATAGATTTATTAAGTTGGTTAAATGGATATAAAAAACAATATGGTTTTATTTATGTTGATCATAAAAATAATCTAGAAAGAAAGAAAAAAATGTCTTTTTATTGGTACAAATTTATTATTGAATCGAGAGGAGAACAGTTATAATGAATAATCAAAAAATAATGGAAAAAATAGACAAAGCTTTACCAGTAATTTTAAGATTTGTTAATTCAAAACCAATTAAAGCAATTAAAGATGGATTTATTTACACAATGCCACTAACAATAATAGGTTCAATATTCTTATTATTAGCATTCATTCCAGTTGCTGGATATAATGAATTTATGGCAGGAATATTTGGTAAAGATTGGATGTCTCCATTATTCCAAATTACAGGAGCTACTTTTGATTTGTTAGCTTTGTTTGGAGTATTTGGTATTGCATATAGTTATGTAAAAAATGAAGGAATTGACGGAGTAAGTGCAGGAATATTTGCAATGGTATCTTTAGTGGTTGTTAATAACGCTTTTGTTGTTGCTTCTGATGGTTCTCAAATTGGCGGAGTAATTCCTAAAGCTTTCTTAGGTGGAAAAGGAATGATTGCTGCTATAATTATTGGAATTACTGTTGGATTTATTTACTCTCACATTGTTAAAAATAAATGGACTATAAAAATGCCTGAAAGTGTTCCTCCTGGTGTTGCTAATGCTTTCACATCACTAATTCCAGGTATGGTTATTATTGGTTTAGCATTTTGTGTACATTTGTTATTCAAAGTAGGATTTAAATCAACTTTTATAGAAGTAATATATAAAGTTTTACAAACGCCTCTTCAAGGTATGAGTGACTCTTTTGGAGGAGCAATTGCAATTGCCCTATTAATTTCTTTATTCTGGTGGTGCGGAATTCATGGTGCAACAATTATTGGTGGAATAATGGGTCCTTTATTACAATCTAACGGATTAGCAAATCAAGAATTATTTAACCAAGGAGTTCAATTAGTAGCTGGAGAAAATGCAGCAATTGTTACAAATCAATTTGTTGATCAATATATAACTTTTGGTGGTTCAGGATTAACTTTAGGATTAGTTTGTACAATGTTATATTTTGCAAAATCTAAACAATATAAACAATTAGGAAGACTTTCAATTGTTCCTGGATTATTCAATATTAATGAGCCAATTATATTTGGATTCCCAATAGTTTTCAACCCTATTATGGCAATACCATTTATCTTAGCTCCTGTTTTATCTGCTATTATGGTATATGTTTCAATCTCTACTGGTTTAGTTGAACCATTTAGAGCAATTTCTGTTCCTTGGACAACTCCATTTATTATAAGTGGATTTATTATTGGAGGAATAAGAGCTGCTATTTTACAATTAGCAGTATTCTCAATGACAGTAGCTGTATACTTCCCATTCTTCAAATATCAAGATAAATTAGCTGCACAAGAAGAATCTAAAGAAGTTGCAACTGCAAATTAAATAGATACCCATCACATTTATGAATGATAGACCTCTCTAGCTTATCAAAGCCCCAAATCCTTTTGGGGCTTTCTAATTTTAAGTATATTTTAACTATTTCTCTATTTTGTTTAACTATATTAATATTTAAAAATTTGTAACTAAATATTGTTTTTTCTTGTGATATAGAGTAGACTATAATAATAAGTATAATTTTTTGTATTTAAAATCATGGTTTTATTAAAAATATAGGAGTTGAGAAATTATGAACACATTGGATGAAAAAGATATAATTAAAAAGTTAGAAATAAGAGATATTATTGATATTTCTCTTTTACAAAAATTCCAAGACGATTTTGCTATGGCTATGAATTGTGCTAGTGTTACGGTTGATAGAGATGGAACTCCTGTTACTCAACCTAGTTGCTATACAAATTTCTGTGAACATTTTATACATAGTACAAAAACTGGTGATGATAGATGTGCTGCTTCTCATAAAAGAATGGGAGAGGAAGCTGCCAAATCTGGAAAACCATATGTTGGATTTTGTCATTCTGGGTTAATAGATTTTGCTGCACCTATACTGGTAGAAGGCGAATTAATTGGAACTGTCTTAGGTGGACAAATGCTTTCCGAAGAACCTCAAGAAGAAATATTCCGAAAAACTGCTAAAGAAGTTAATGTTGATCCTGATGGGTTAATTAATGCTGTTCATGATATTGGAATTGTAAAAAGAGAGCAAATTGAAAAAGCTGCAAATGTTCTTTTTATTGTTGTAAATGCTCTAGCAAAAAATGGGTATAATAAAGTAAAGCTTGATATGGTTACAAATAAATTATCTGAGAATTTTTCAAAAGTTTCTAATGCAGTTACTGATTTGTCAGATTCTTCAAATAATATAATTTCAAGTCAAGAACAATTGAACAATGAAATTAATGAAGTTGTTATAATTACAGAACAAATCAACAATATTTTAAAATCTATTCAAACTATTGCCAATCAAACCAAAATGCTTGGTCTAAATGCTTCTATTGAAGCATCAAGAGTTGGTGAGGTTGGTCGTGGTTTCTCTGTTGTTGCTAATGAAATAAGAAAACTTGCAGAAAATTCTAAAGAAACTGCCATGGGAATATCTGATTTAGTTGAAAAAATTAAAAATTCTGTAGATGGAACTGTTAAAAATTCTATTAATACTTTAGAAACTACTAAAAATCAATCTAAATCTGTTGATTACGTATATTCTAATATGAAAGATTCTATTGATATTGTTGAGGAATTAAGTAAAATGATGGAAAAACTTTAAGACTATTATTTTTACAATAAAAGCCAGAATAAAAATTATTCTGGCTTTTATATTTTAAATTTGTTAAAAAAAGGAAAATCTATTGAATTAAAATTATTTTAAAATTAATAATCCAATGTCTTTAGTAAGTCATAATAAAAAAGGAGAAAATTTTTTTCATATATTGTTAAATAATCTCCCTACAAATTTCCTTTTACAACCTCAATAATCTTCTTAGCTGTTAACTCATATTTCTCTAGTAATTCATTCCCTGTCCCACTTTGTCCAAATCTATCATATATTCCCACTTTCTTTATCTTTGTTGGATATTCTTCTGATAAATATTCTGATATTGCTGAACCT
>JAFGUR010000005.1 GCA_016938425.1 Fusobacteriaceae bacterium | reverse complement strand
TTTCTATAAGTTTCTCTAAATAATTTATAAAGTTGAATAATAACAAGTGGAATTAAAGGAAGAAATAAAGTTATTAACAAATTATTTAAATTTAAATCACTAATTTCAAACATTTTATGCAAGACTTCTAACTTTAATACACTAATTAATAATATAAATCCAATAGCAAAAGCGATAATTGTAAATTTATTGCTAGTTATTCCTAGTTTAAATAAAGACTGTTTACTTCTACAGCTGAATCCATGATAAAGTCTTGATAAACAAAGAACAGAAAAAGCCATGGTAGAAGCTAATGCTGTATTTTCTTTAAGTCCAATATGGAAAGCAATCATTGTAACTAAGGCAATTATTATACCTTCAATAACTATTTTTATAGCAAAATCTTTATTAAGGATAGATTTTGATGAATCTCTTGGTTTATCTGTTAGGACATTTGTATTTGATTTTTCTAACCCAATTGCAATGGCAGGTAAACTATCTGTTAATAAATTAATAAATAATAAATGTACAGGTGCAAAAGGCATTGGAAGCCCAATAATCGAAGCATATAAAACAGACAAAATTCCTGCCATATTTCCTGATAGTAAAAATTTTATAGAATTTTGAATATTATTAAATATATTTCTTCCATATTCGATTGACTTAATAATAGTAGCAAAATTATCATCTGTCAAAATCATGGAAGCAGCATCCTTAGAAACTTCTGTACCAGTTATTCCCATTGCAACACCAATATTTGCTTGTTTAAGTGCAGGAGCATCATTAACACCATCACCAGTCATTGCAACTATGTTTCCGTTATCTTGCCAAGCATTTACAATTCTTATTTTGTGTTCTGGAGAGACCCTTGCATAAACGGATATGTCTTTTACGATTTTTCTTAATTCCTCATCAGATATTTTTTCTAAATCAACACCTTCAAATATTTTATCTCCTTCTTCATAAATACCAATTTCCCTTGCAATTGCTCTTGCTGTAATCTTATGATCACCAGTGATCATAACAGGTTTTATACCTGCTATTTTACATTTTTCTACAGCAATTTTGGATTCTTCTCTTGGAGGGTCAATCATAGAAATTAATCCTAAAAAAGTAAAATCTGTTTCATCATTAAAATCCAATTCATTTTTATCAAGAACTTTATATGCAAAAGCCAAAACCCTTAATCCATTATCTGAAAATTTATAATTTTCATTTTCAATTTTTTTAATGTCTTCACCAGAAATGGTTGTAATAGTTCCTTTTATATCAATATTTTTTACTTTTTTCAAAATAATATCAATAGCTCCTTTTGTAATCATGATAAATTTTTCATCTATTTTTACTAAAGTAGACATTAATTTTCTATTTGAATCAAAAGGTAACTCACTAATTCTTTTGTAGATACTTCTTAAATTAACTTCATCTATTCCATGTTTTTTCCCTAAATTTATTAAAGCAATTTCTGTAGGATCTCCTATTTCTCTATTTTCTTGAATAGTTGCATCAGAACATAAAATTCCAAATTCTATAAGTTTCTTTTGATTACCATCTAAAATTATTTCAGAATCTTCAATAACACTGTTGTTTACATAAATTTTTCTAGTAGTCATTTTATTTTGAGTTAAAGTTCCTGTTTTATCTGAGCAAATAACTTGTATAGAGCCAAGGCCTTCAACTGCTTTTAGATATTTTACAATTGCATTTTGCTTAGCCATTTTTTGAGTACCAAGAGCTAGAACAATTGTAACAATAGAACTTAAAGCTTCTGGAATAGCTGCAACAGCTAAGGCAACAGCAAACATTAATGAATCTAAAAGATTTACTCCTCTAATCAAATTTAATATAAAAACAATAGCGCAAAGTATAATTATTCCAATTGAAAGATTTTTACCAAATTTTTCTAGAGAAATTTGTAATGGTGTTTTTCTTTCTTTTGTATCCTCAAGTAATTTAGCAATTTTTCCTATTTCAGTATTCATCCCAATGGCTGTAACAACAATTTGTCCACGACCATATGTGACTAAACCACTAGAAAAAACCATATTTTTTTGATCTCCTAAAGGGATGTCATTTTTTATAATTACATCAGAAAATTTGTTTATACTTTCACTTTCACCTGTTAAAGAACTTTCATTTACTTGTAATGAAAAACTGTCAATAACACGTCCATCAGCAATGATTAAATCTCCTGTTTCTAAAATTAAAATATCACCAACCGTAACTTCTTCTGATTTTATTTCTTGCTTAACTCCATTCCTTATAACTTTAGCATTTGGAGATGACATAGCCTTTAGACTTTCTAATGAGGCTTCAGCTTTTAAATGTTGAACTGTTCCTAAGATAGCATTTAGAGTAATAACAAGAAAAATAACAATAGAACTTTCAACATTTCCAGAGATTATAGAAATAATCCCTGCAATAATGAGAATAATAACAAGAAAGTCTTTAAATTGTTCAAAAAATATTTTAAAAGTACTATTTTTTTCTTTTTCATCAAGTCTATTAAATCCATTTTTTTCTTGTAACTCTTTTACTTTAATAGAATCTAATCCATTTTTATTAGTTCCAAATTGAGTAAAAATTTCTGAAATCTCTTTTGTAAAATAATTCATAACAACACTCCTTGAATAATTTTTTTATTAGCTTGTTGCAAAATCGCAACAGCTTGATTTTTTTGTATAAAAAATTATATTTTTATACATCCTCCCCCACCTACGGTGGGGAGAAAGAAGGGATTTGGGGTGGAGCCCGAGCCCACGGCAAGGAAGTATCCTTGTCAATCCATAACTACAGTACAGGCTTAAAAGCCTAATTCTCATTAAAAACAATGTCAATTATTTGTGATGATATATAAATGTTTTTTTATAATTTAATATAACTGTTCAAGTATAACAAATTTTATAAAATCAAGGCTTTAGAGGAGAGCATGAAGTAATCCTTCCCTCCACACCTTATTATTGATATTTTAAAACTCTTTATATGGCTGAGTAATTACATTTAAAACAAACTATTAATCAAAAGGAATTGTTATAATCATAAGACAAAATGGTTCTGCCACATTTCGATTTGTACTTATTACATTAAGATTTATAATTTCATATAAGTATAAAAAAAAGACTTTTAATATAGCTTTTATTTTATAAAAAGCTATATTAAAAGTCTTGTCACCGTTTAATGGTATATAATTCCGGATTTTTAATCGTATTGACGAAATTATATTTGGACTACTCCCCTTTAATATTTTATAAATTTTACTATTTAAAATTTAAAAAGTCAATATTTTTTCTATCTATTGTAATTTTAAATTTGAGAGAATTAAGATTATATAAATGTAGAGTCGTTTTCTATAATTCTGAATTTTCACCTAAATATGGGAAAAACTTGGTATCTTCCAAAATAATATGTTCAGAAAATAAGTCATATGCAACAAAAGTAATTAATTCTTGTAAAGATAAGTTTCCATTCTGATATTTTTCAACTATTTTTTTCCCTTTTAATATAAGGTCTTTGTGTAAAACTTTATGGTACTCTGTAAGAGGGAAATTTGTACCAGAAAAGATTTTTTCTTCTAATAAAAAATGAGCCTCAGTATTTTTTATTATTGAATCAATTAAATTTAAATAAGAGCTATCCTGTTGATTTTTTATAAATTCTTTTATTAACCTATTGCAACTATTCATAAGTTCTTTGTGTTCATCATCTATAATTTTATTTCCAGATTCTAAAAGTGAATTCCATTTTAATTCTAGGAAATTTGGATCTTCAATTTGGTTTAAATTTATAGAAGCAGTTCTAGTTCTGTTTCTTCCTTCTTCCTTTGCATTGTAAAGAGCTACATCGGACATTCCTATTAAATGTTCTCCAGATATAATGGTATTTTTATATGCAGTAGAAACACCTAAACTAACTGTAACAAATTTTGAAATAGGAGAATTCTTATGCTCTAATTCTAAATTGCTAATATTAATTCTGATATTTTCTGCAATAATAAAAGCTTTTTCGTTACTAATATTTGGAAGAATTATAACAAATTCTTCTCCACCATATCGTGCAATAGTACCAATAGTTTTTTGAACAGTATTCTTAATTGTTTGAGCAACTTTTCTAAGACACTCATCACCTTTTTGATGTCCATAATAATCATTATATTTTTTGAAGTAATCAATATCTAGCATAATTAGAGATAAAGGGAAATTATATTTTTTTAACATATGAAATTCTTTTACTAACATCTCGTCAAAATGTCCTCTATTATAAACTTCTGTTAATGCATCTGTTGTAGATTTTTTTAATGCATAATCTCTTTCTACTTTTAATAATTTTGCCAATTCTTCAATTTTATTTTCAGTAATTTTATAAGATGTAATATCTGTAGAAATATTTCCTAT
>JAFGUR010000050.1 GCA_016938425.1 Fusobacteriaceae bacterium | reverse complement strand
GAAAAAACTTATGCTAATTAAGAAAATAACTATTTTAGTAAAGAAATTAGGAGGATTTATGCCAAGACCAATAAAATGTAGAATAATCACGGAAATGCCAAACCATATAGCATTTAAACCTGTAGGAATACCTATGGAAGAATTGGGAAAAGTAGTATTAAGCTTAGATGAATATGAAGCTCTCCGACTTGCGGATTTTGAAGAACTATATCAAGAAAATGCCGCTGAAAAAATGAATGTTTCAAGGCAAACCTTTGGAAACATAGTAAAAAGCGCAAGAAAAAAAGTGTCGGAAGCTATAATTACAGGAAAATCTATTATTATTGAAGGCGGAGATGTAACAATCCTTAATAAACCCTGTCCGAGATGTAAAAAAAACAGAAAATCTTGTCCAAAATGCGAGGATAAAAATAATGAAAATAACTTGTCTGGTGAATAATTTTAGTAAAAAAGAAAATCTGATTGATGAGCACGGCTTGAGTTTTTATATAGAAAAAGACAATATAAAAATTTTGTTTGATACAGGAATGGGAAAAGCTCTTTTTCATAATGCAAAAATATTAGATATTGATTTAAAAGACATTAATTATGTAGTTTTAAGCCACGGTCATAATGACCATACAGGTGGATTAAATGAATTTTTAAAAATTAATACCAAAGCAAAAGTCATTGCCCATAAAGAAATATTTGCGGAAAAATGTAGCAAACGTACGGGAGAAATGAGATTTATCGGTCTTTCCAAAGAAGGTTTGGATTTAGAAAGATTTATTTTTATGGAAGATATTTATAAGCTTAGCGAAAATATTTCTTTCTATGGAAATCTAGGAGACTACGAAGATGCGAGAGAAAAAAATCATTTTGTAAAATCTGAAAAAGATTATTTGCCGGATATGTCCAAAGATGAGATTTACTTGGTAATAACCGAAAAAGATTATGATATTCTCGTAAGCGGTTGTTCTCATAGAGGAATTATCAATATAATAAAAGAATTGAAAAATAGAGAGTCTTTATGGGAAAGTTTTTTTCTGTTTGGTGGACTTCATTTTAGAAGTAAAACTTGTGAAGAACTTATAAAATTAAATAAAGAATTGAATAATCTGGGGATAAGAAGAGCCTTTGTTAATCATTGTACTTTTGATTATAGCGACATCAGCAAAGAACTCTATACTATGGAGTATTTCTTTGCGGGAGAAAAAATAGAATTGGGGGAATCTAAATAATGGATGCAAGAGTTCAACAAAAAATTCAAGAAGAAGCACAAAAAATTCAAGATAAAATGATAAAAGTAAAAAATAAAATTATGGTTATGAGTGGTAAAGGTGGTGTTGGTAAATCAACAGTTTCTGTTAATCTTGCCGTAGGACTTTCACTTGAAGGAAAAAAAGTAGGAATACTTGATGCCGATATTCACGGCCCAAACGTTCCTCAAATGCTTGGGGTAGAAGGTGCAAAAATTGCCGATATAAGAAAACCTTATGAAATAAGTTCTACCCTTTCGGCCGTTTCTCTTAGTTTTTATATGGATAACTCGGATAAACCCATAGTTTTCAGAGGACCTGCTAAATCAGGGGCTATAAGAGAAATTTTGTCCAATGTAGATTGGGGTGATTTGGATTATCTAATAGTTGATTTACCTCCCGGAACGGGAGACGAGCAATTAACAATAGCTCAAAGCATTGGAGATGTAGACGGGGCAATTATAGTTTCAACTCCTCAAGATGTTGCTGTTCTTGACGTTAGAAAATCCATAGAATTTTCAAAACTAATAAATGTTCCGATTCTTGGTCTTGTGGAAAATATGAGCGGTTTTGTTTGTCCTTGTTGTAACGAAACTGTTCAAATATTTAATACAGGGGCCGTAGAAAAAGTCATAGCCGATTTCAAAATCGAATTACTTGATAAAATTCCTATGGAACCAAAACTTGCTAATGCGGGAGATACAGGAAAATCTCTTTTCTTTGAAACAGAAGAAAGCATAGTAAAAGACAAATTCAGAAATATTGTAAAAAGAATTATCGAAAAAACAAAAATAGATATATAGCATTCCGAATATGTCATGAAGTTTTTCATGACATATTCTTATAATTAGGGCTTACTGAAAAATATAAAATCATTGATTTTATTTGCGTCCAACGTCAGGTTTTTGCGCAATGAAATGAAGCTTTTTTGACCGAAGGTATCCTTTGGGAATCCCTGTGGGAGGCGCGAGGTGGCTGCGTAAGCCACGGTTTTCAAAACTGCTTCTAATTCAGCGGACCTTAATTCAGCAATAACAAGCTCTGACTAACGGAGGAATTATGAACGATAATATAAATATAATGATAGAAGAGTTTTACAAAACTTTTTATAGAATAGAAGAAATCGAGTTAAAGCGTGACATAAAATGTCTGACCATCAATGAATTTCATATTATAGATACCATTAACGAGAATAGTTTGACTATGAACGAATTGGCCGATAAACTGGGAGTAACTATGGGAACGGCAACAACTACGGCAGATAATCTTGTAAAAAAGAATTTTATAAAAAGAGAAAGAAATCAGGAAGACAGAAGAAAAGTTTATGTTGCTCTTACAAAGAAAGGGCTTTTAGCTTTAAAAAGTCATAAGGATTTTCACGGTAAAATGATTAAATTAATTACCAAAGACTTATCTCAAAAGGAATTGGAAAAATTTTCTGGTATTTTTGGTAGATTGCACGAAAACCTCAGAGAAGCTCTTCAGGTTTCACAACCTCAGAAACTTTTTGATTTTTCAGAAAATCAAGAATTAAAAATAACTGATATTTTAGGTTCTAGGGGGATGAAGGATTTCTTTTTCAAAGAAAACATTAGAATGGGAACCTTCCTTAAAATTGTTAAGAAAAATTCTGAAAATTTGACTTTACTGATAGAAAAAAATGAAGTCGAAATAGATAAAAAAGACAGTTACAACATACTTGCCATTCCCTTCCATAAAGGATGTGATTAGAATATATAGCGAAAAAGTTTATGAACATTTTATGAGTCCTCAAAATGCATATTTTATGCCGGATGCTCACGGAGAAGGGCATGTGGGGGACGCTGCTTGCGGTGATTCCTTAAGCCTTTTCATCAAAGTAGAAAATAATATACTAGTCGAAGTAAGTTATCTTGTTTTTGGTTGCCCTGCTTCCATTGCAACGTCAAGCATGACTTCGCTTATGGCAAAAGGAAAAACCATAGAAGAAGCTTTAGCCATTAAAGAACAAGATATTATTGTTGCCTTGGGTGGTCTTCCAAAAGGAAAAGAACATTGTTCAAATTTGGGAGTTAGTGCCCTCAGAGAAGCTATCAGAGATTATAAAGAGAATTTCAAATAAATCAATAGTCCCCTATACAGCGGGACTATTTATATGTTAAAAAATATTTTTCATCTTTATTGAATTAGTCATACTTTTGCCATATTTATATCTTAAGATTTTTATATAGAGATTTTTAGTCTAGCTTTTAAAGGAATCGTAAATTAACTCTGTATATATCAAAGGAGGAGATAAAAATGAAAAGATTTATAACTTTGTTTTTATTAACAATGATTAATTTTGGAATTTTTGCTATTACGGATAAACAAAAATCAGATTTACTTTTTATGTACCAAGAAGAAAAACTGGCTCGTGATGTTTATACAGTTTTAAGTAAGGAACATACTCTACCGGTTTTTTCTAATATAGCAAAGTCGGAAGCTAATCATATGGCACAGGTAGAAACTCTGCTAAATAAGTACAAGATTAAAGTTCCAAATTTAAAAGAGGGAGAATTTATTGATAAAGACTTACAAAATCTTTATAAAAAATTAGTAGTGGAAGGGAAATATTCTTTGAAAAGTGCTTTAAATGTAGGTATTGTAATAGAGGAAAAAGATATTGCAGACCTTAAAGAAAAAATTAATAATACCCCTGAAGATATTCAGTTTGTTTACCAAAATCTACTGAAAGCAAGTGAAAATCATAGAAAAGCTTTTGATAAATTTTAAATAGGAGGAGGATTATGAAAAAAAGTAAAATACAAATATTTAGATTAATTTCACAGTTATTTTTTTTAATACTTGTTACAATCGCAGGGTTTAGACATCAAATATTAGGAGGAGGACCTTCGGGAAGTCCTCCTGTAGATTCCATTTGCCCCTTTGGAGCCATAGAATCTATTTATAAGTTAGTTGCTACAGGGAAATTTATAGATAAAATCGATTGGTCAGCTCTTGTTCTCTTAATAGGAGCAATTATTTCAACTATTATTGTGGGAAGATATTTTTGCGGTTGGATTTGTGCATTGGGAACTATGCAGGAACTATTTGGAAAATTAGGGTTAAAAATATTTAAAAAAAGATTTAACCTTAATTATAAATTAGATAAGATTTTAAGATATTTAAAATATATATTATTAGTCATTATACTCTATTTCACTTGGAAAACAGGAACATTAGTAATAAGACCTTATGACCCTTTTGCAGCTTATTCACATATTCCGGCCGGGTTTAAGGAACTTTGGGGTGAATTTGCCATAGGTTTTTCCGTTTTAATCATATCTTTAATTGCATCTATGTTCTACGATAGATTTTTCTGTAAATATGCCTGTCCTTTAGGAGCTTTCTTAGGAATAATTTCAAAAATAAGTATTTTTAAAATAAAAAGAGAAAATAGTACTTGTATTCATTGTAATTTATGTAATAAAAAATGTCCCGTAAATATTAATGTATCTGGTATTAATCAGGTTGATTCTGCAGAATGTATTTCTTGTTTGGAATGTGTGACAGTTTGTCCTACAAATAAAGGAACTCTTAAAACTCATATAAAAAACAAATCAATTAAACCTATAATTATCGCAATTTTTGGACTTGTAATTTACTTGGGAACAGCAGGGATAGGACATATTTCCGGATATTGGAAAACAAATAAAACATTGGAAGAGATTGCAAAAATAGATGATAAACTAGCTCCCGAAAACATCAAAGGATTTATGACATTAAAAGAAATTTCTGATATTTATAAGATTGATATAGAGGTTCTATATGATGAACTAGGAATTACTATAAAACAGGTTCCCGAAGATACAAGAATCAAAAAAATAAGTGAATTATTATCTTCGTCAGATAAGAAAGTAGATGAAGAAGTTGTTAGAGAAACCGTGGCTAAAATTTTGGAGAGTAAAAAATAAGTTTTGGTTTCATTAATAAAGTATAATATGAGTGGGGTGGTTTATATGAAAAAAGTAATAGCATTATTATTTGTATTATTAACTTTTGGAATCTATGCCGGTAAAGGAAGTAGTAATTCCGGTTCAGCAGGCAATGGCTCTAATTCCGGAAACTCCGGTACTCAATCGGGCAACGAATCCAAATTACAATCAAATAATGAAAATCAATATGAAAAAGAAGAAAATAATCAAATTTCAAAGAATACAATGAATCATTATGAAAATTTGATGAAAATAATGGAAAAATATAAATACAGTATAAAAAATAAAGCCGAATATGACGAATTTTGTCATAAATATGAAATGGGTTTATTAAAAATAGATGAACAAACAATGAAAATGTTAAAATTTGAATTTCAAAGATATTCGGAAGAAAATAAGAACAAATAGTGATTCAAATATTTGTATTTTTTGTAACTACTCAGGTATTAAAAAAACTTGAAATATCAAACTTTTATGCGCGCCTTCGGCGCGAGAGGATGGGTATTTGCGGGACGTAGCCCGCTCCCTCGCCAAGGACTACTCCTCGCCACTCTTCTAAAACCATAATTTTAATATATCAATGATGCCTGAGTAGTTACTATTTTTTTAATTAATCTCTTCAATCCCATTATTTATATTAACTAACTTCGGTTCCGATAATGGTTTCCCGTTTATTAGACTATAATATATTGAAATAGGTAATAAAGTTACCATAGAAATATTTAAAAAATATAAAAATGATATTCCTATCAATAATAGTATTAGCATTATATACCCGCTAAAAATCAATGAAAAACTCATTAAAAATCCTGAAACAACACTTTGCAAAGTAGAAACCACAATAAATATTCCAAACATTTTCCAAAAATTATTTTTGGTTAAAGAAAAACTGCTTCTCAAACAATGGTCTTCCATTCCGATAGTGTAAGTAATTTTGTACAAAGAGAGTCTAATCACTAATAGTGGTATAAGTGTCAAAAATAATAAAGTAATAATTAAAACCGTAAACAATTCGTTCCTAACAGTTAAACCTATAAAAAATGAAGGAATAAACATTACTCCAAGCATACTTAAACCAATTTTAATATCTAACCAAACAGATTTCCATACACTTAGTTTTCTATACGTTATATCCTCTTGAGCATCTATCATTTTTATGGTTTCGTTTATTTGAAATACACTAAAACAATAGTGGAATGTACTAGTTATTAAAGCGTAAGCAAATATAATTATTATTACCGATAAGCTTTCAAATTTTGATGATAGAATATCATTATCGCTTTCCAAATCCATAAAATAGTTAAAATTTTCTATGGAACCAAATAATTGATTAATTAATCCCGCTAATAAAACAACAGAAATAAATATTCCTATAATAGTATATAAAATTATCTTTTTATTTTTAGCATTTAATTTTAGCAAATAAATAAAGCCGTTTAACGAATTTTCAAAAAACATGTAATCTCCTAACTGAAAATTTAATTTTAACATTATATTAAATAATGAGGTTTTATAAAAAATGATTAAGCCTGTGGCTTAATCATTTATATATTAATTATTCTTACCCTTGTAATTTAGGGTTTTCTCCATATTTATTCGTACCTGATTCGCTATCTATAAAACACAAATAAATATTATAAAATGGTATCAATATAAACCAACCACTTTTCCCTACATCATGCATTCTTCTTATTCCAACAGTCCATCCCGGAATAATAAAAGCCAACGACACTATAGCACCAATTAAAGGAATTTGTCCTAAAACTCCCGCAACTATTGCAGATAATAAACTAAATAACCAAAATTCTTTTCTTCTAGATCTCCCATTAATTTCAAAGTATTTTTGTAATGGTAAAAACATATAATTCATAAAAGCCTCCTTAAAAATATAACAATTTTATTTTATTAATATCTTTTTAGAAATTAAATATACATAAATTGCTATGCATATTATACAATATTTTTTTACTATTTACAAGTTTTTTAAATTTTAAGAACATCATACTACAAGTCTATTATTTTTATAATATCTTAAATAACTACTGTCATTTTTTCTAAACCATCAAACATTTAAAATATGTCATTATTTTTAATTCAAATCATCATTCTACAATTCATTCCTCACTGCTTTCATTTTGTCAAAAGTATAAAATTCATTATATCCCATTTTTTTGAGTTCTTTCTTAATCTCAGGTATTTTATGCGCTAGATGTTCTTCTTTATGAGAATCAGAACCTATTGTGATAATTGTTCCTCCTAATTCTTTATAAAGTTTTAATATATCTCTGGAAGGTGTCAAATCAGGAAGTTTATACCTAAAATTTGATGTGTTTACTTCTATTCCTTTACCATCCTTTATTACTTCTTTCAATATTTCTGTTATAATTTCTTTGGATTTTTCAAAAGGGTATTCTCCGATTTTATCATACCGCTTTATCAAATCCAAGTGTCCAAGCACACTATAGTTCTTATATTTCCTTATAACTTTCAATATTTCTTGATAGTATCTCAAATTATATTCCTCTTGTGTTTTCCCCTCTTGAAATTTATAAATGAAAAATTCTTTATCTTCTACCTGATGGCAGGATAAAATTATAAAGTCGAAATCATACTTTTCAAAATCTCTTTGAAACTTTGAAATAGTATGTTCTTGCATCCCAAATTCAATTCCAAATTTCAAATTAATTTTATCATTATATTTTTTTTTACATTTTTCAAATTCCTTTATATATTCATTATAATTACAGTTATATACTCTTTTCCCGATTATTTTTTTGTAACCTATTTCATCGAACCAGTCATTCTTTACTCCGTAATCTACATGTTCGGTAAAACATAACTCTTCCAATCCTAATTCAATAGCCTTTTTTATTACATCTTCCATTGGGTAATCCGAGTCATCGCTAAAAGATGTATGAACATGATAATCTGCAAACATAAAATACCTCCTCCTAGACTTTATAAAATTGTTTTATAAAGTGATTCTATTAATTATATATCCTACAACAAAACACTGTCAACATTAAATTAATTTCTACTATTTTTTTCTATTGACCATAAAAAAAACCTATGCTATTATTCACTTAATAAACTATTTTTACAAAGTTTTTTATAAAGGAGTACTGTGGAAAAATTAAAAGGAAATTCTATTGCAATAAAAGAAGTTAATATTAACATTATAAGAGAAGCAATTAAAAATAATCCCTTTGCAACAAAACCAAGTTTGGCAAAAGAAACAGGTTTAACCAGTGCTACTGTAGGAACTATTTTGAACGAATTATTGGCTCAAAACGAAATATTGGAAATAAACCAAGGTAAATCAACAGGCGGAAGACCTGCGAAAGAATACTCATATAATTTTGATTTTTTTCATTGTCTAATGCTTTTTCCTTTTGAGAAAAATAACATCACATATTTTAGTATTTGTGTTTCAAACCTGGGTAAAACAAATCTTTGGAAAGAAGAAAGAGCTGTTAATAAAATTAATCTGAATAATATTAAAAATATTATTAAAGAAATGCTAGGCAGATTTCCAAAAATAAAAGTTGTTGGATTTGGTAATGCAGGAACTAATGAAAACGATACAATAACTTTTTCGGATTATTCTTGTCTTGAAGGTCTGAATTTAACAAAAGAGCTTGAAATTCCAGTAGTAATAGAAAATGATGTCAACTCTGCAGCCATAGGATTTAACAAAAGAAAAGGTGGAAATAATAACCTTGGAACTGTTTATATTTATTTTCCCGAATCTTATCCACCTGGTTCGGCTCTATTATTAAACAATAAACTTTATAAAGGACAAACAAATTGTGCCGGAGAAATTTCTAATATTAAGCATGTTTTATGGAATAAGAATATTTACAATGATTTTGATAATTTCTGCAAAAATTCCGCTGAATTAATAGAAATTATGTCAGCTGTTTTAAATCCGACTTGCTTTATTTTAAGCGGAAATTTTTTAACCGAAAAACATATTAATCAAATAAGTAGTCTTTGTTCGAATTCGCTTCCAAATACTCTTAGACCCGCAATTTATCTTACAACAAATTATACTGACGACTTAATTTTAGGATTAAAAGAACTATGTATAAACAGAATTTTTCCTGAAATACTACTTACCCGAAATAAAAATTATTAATCTCACACAAGCCCCTTTTGGGTGTTCACTCTCAAACTTTAATCAAAGAACTAGCCATACCTCGACTTCGTTACGCAAAATCAACGATTGATGGGAACTAATTTAATAAAAAATAGCTAGCTACAAAACTAAAAAATTATCTGTATACAGATAAAATAATACCAAATAAGATTTTTATTGGTTTTACAGGAGTGGTGAGGACGGAGTCCTTGCCGTGGGCTCGGGCTCCGCCCCAATGTCATCAATTTAAGGAGTTTCATTCAAGTAATTCAGTTGAATACAAATTGTTTGTTTAACCTCATCCGCCTTTGGCACCTTCTCCTAAAATTAGGAGAAGGACTACAAAAGTCAGATTTAGTAACAATTAT
>JAFGUR010000049.1 GCA_016938425.1 Fusobacteriaceae bacterium | reverse complement strand
TTCAAGCTCAAATTTATCTGATTTCACAGAAAAATATAATTGAATTCGTTCTGAAGCTTCTATAATCTCTTGTTGCGTCAATTTATCATTTTCTTTTCCATAGGAACTAAAAATTAATAAAAATAAAAATAACACTATTCTTTTTCTCATGCTAATCTCCTATTTATCTGTAAAATATATCAAATCTTCTACCGTAGTTATTTTTATATTATCATAGCTACCTTCTAAAATTTTTACTTTCCCACCAATTCTTTCAACTAAAGAACTATCATCTGTTCCTAAGAACTCTTCTTTTTCAGCTAATTCATAAGCTTTTTTTAATACTTCACCCTTAAAAACTTGAGGAGTTTGAGCCAAATAAATTGAACTTCTTTTAGGAGTTTTAATTATAAACCCATTTTCATCTATAACTTTAACTGTATCTTTTACTGGTACTGCTGTTACAATCCCATCTATTTCTTCTTTCAACAAAGTATCATAAGCTCCATTAATAAAATCTTCTTTTATAAAGGGTCTAACACCATCTTGAACAGCTATTATATAATCTTGTGGGTTTTTTATAATTTTCAATACATTATTAACTGAATCTTGTCTTTCTTTCCCACCTGCTACAACACTTACAAGCTTTTTTATTTTAAAAATTTTACAATACTCTTTTACTTTATCAATAAATTCTTCTCCTGTAACAACAATTATCTCATCAACTTTTTTAGATTTTTCAATAACTTTCAAAGTTTTTATAAAAATAGGCTCATTTCCATACTCTAAAAATTGCTTGGGCTTTTTCATACCCATTCTTTTTCCAGTTCCTGCTGCTGCTACAATATATAAATATTTCATTGTATCTCTCCTTAATTGTAATACAATTTCACTCTATCTTTTGCTTTTAGTTTTGTTGTGAACTCTGCTTTTTGACCGTTGACTTCAATATTTAAAATTCCTTTTGTTTGACCTAAAAGTTCATCTGGACTAAAGTATTTAAATATTTCAGAAACTATTGGTTTTTTTGTCTCTGGAATTCCTACCTCTACCTTGTCCCCATTAAATATTATTGTACTAAGCTCTGCTTTTTCTCCATTTTTCAATATTAAATTCTCTATTTCTTGAAAAACAAGCTCTTGTTCATTTACATAAACTTTAAATTCTTCTTGCTCTTCTATTACATGACCTATCTCTAAGCTAGATGTCTCTGTATCAAGGATTTCAACGTTATCATTTTCATTTAATTCTTCACCAAAAGAAACTATTTTATTATTAACTCTAATCTCTTTTTGCGGTAATTCAATACTTAATTCTTTTCCATTTACTAAAAATTTAATTGTATTATTTTTCAACTCTTCTTCTGTAAATAAATGTTCTACTTTAAAAGGTAATACTTCAAAGACATCTCTATCCTCTACCTTAAAATTATCTATAACTTCCCCATTTTTCATTACTTTTTTATAAAAAGCTCTCTTTTCTCCATTAACTATTAAATTGAAAGCACTATATTCAGCCATAAATTCTTTAGAATTTAATATAGCATCTCTTCCATCCCTTGGTTTTTTTATTTCAACTTCATCTCCATCTTTAATAATAGTTTCTAAAGTTTTATTTTTCCCATTTACTTTAATAGTTGAATGTTTCCCAAGTTCTCCTTTTACAATTTTCATTTGATTATTAACTGTAAATGTTAATGGTTTCCCAGGCATTGAATAGAAATTTTTACTATCAAACCCAATGGCAAGCAAAGCTTCCATAAGTTTTATATCCTTTGTAAAAGAAAAAACTCTATGTGACTCATTATTCAAGGAAAATTCAAGTATATTAAACCCTTTTTTATCAAAAGCCATATTTGCAATACCTATTGGAGTTACAAACTCTGCTGTTCTTACTTTTTCTGTATCATCCACAAGATTCTTTATAGCCTCTGTTCCTCTTATAGCAACTCTTCCTGCCACAAGACTAACTTTTTCTGCTATTTTTTCTTTCAATTTTGGAACAAGAGAACCTCCACCTATCATAATTACTGCTTGAGGAGGAATTTCATTCAATTCTCCAATTTTCTCTGCTATTTTAGTACTTAAAGTCTCTAGTGTTCCATCTATTTTTTCATGAATCTCATTTTTTTCTACTTCATATTCTATTCCTAAAATATCTTCATATTTTACTGTTTCGTTTTTATCAGATAAAGCCTTTTTTACTATTTCAGCTGTCTCAAAGTCCAATAAATACTCATTTAAAATATTCTCTGTAACTTCATCTCCAGCCATTGGAACCATTCCATATCCAATAATTTTCCCATCTTTTGAAATAGCAATATCTGAAGTTCCAGCTCCTATATCAACAAGCGCAATATTCAATTTTCTCATATCCTGTGGTATTACAACAGAAATAGCTGCAATAGGCTCTAATGTTAATGTTCTTATCTCTAAACCTATTTTTTTTATAGTTGTGTACATTGAATCTACAACTACTTTTGGAAGAAATGTTGCCAAAATTTCTACTTCAAGAATATTTCCTTTTTGAAATATTGGATTTTTTATAGTTGCATTATCAATCACATACTCGGAAACTGTATAACCTACACAATGATATTTTGAAGACTCATCTTTCAATTTCATCAAACTATCTTGAATAGCTAAAAGTTCAACAGCCTTAACATCATCTTCTGTTAGCTCTTCCAATGGATTATATTCTTTCTTTGCATAACCTTTTGCAGTTGCTAAACTTCTACCTGCCACTGCTACTGCTACTTCTCTAATCTCTTCTCCAGTTGCTTCTTTCATATCTTTTCTCAATTTTTCAACTATTTCCGATACTTTTGAAATGTCATGAATTTGTCCATCTTCCATAGCTCTTGTTTCATGTTCTCTTGTAAACATATGTTCTATTATGATTTTTCCATTTTCATCTTGAACTGCTGATAACAACACAACATTTCTTGTTCCCACATCTAAAGCATAGACTCTATCCATAATTATCTCCTTTTTTATATTTACTGGAAATTTATATATTACCATATTAAAAGCTTTAAACCTCAAGTCTCCCCTTATTAGGGGGAGATTTAGAGGGGATTCAATGAATTAATATCATTGAGACCTCAACCACCGAAAGGATTACTCTTAGCTACTACTAAAAATTTGATTTTATACTATTTTTATATCTAATAGGGACTGCTGAATTAGAAATATTTTTTAACCCCTTGGGCTTCTGCCCAAACCAGACCAGCAACGGTTGCTGGACACCTTATAATTTAATATAAATATTTTCATATTATAATTTATAAGGGATTCCCTAAAGGATAAGCTCCTTACAGTCACAAAAAACATCCTACATTTACGAGGTTTTTTGAAAGAAATTTTAGAGTAATCTTAAGTCCAAGACTTGAACATTTGACTTTTAAGGTTTTTTGTCAAAACTATTTTTTTTTATTAAAAATAGAGTTAAATTCTTTTAAAATCAATTGTTTTGTATTTAAACCCTAAGTAGTTACTTTTTATTTTAACCTAATAACTGTACAACCAATTCCACCTTCATTTTGGTCAGCATCTCTATATGAATCAATATAAGGGCATGTTCTCAAAAACTCTTGTATCCCTTTTCTAAGTTGTCCTGTGCCTTTTCCATGAACTACACTGATTTCATTATATCCACTCATCATAGCTTTATCTAAATAATTTTCTAACTCATGGATTGCATCATCAACCATTTTCCCTCTAACATCTATTGATGACCTTACACTACTTCTACTTCCAACAACTACTTTTGTTGTAGATTTTGTTGGGATTTCTTTAAGTTTTTGAATATCATCAAAAGAAACTGTTAACTTTAAAACTCCTGCTTGTACTTGAGCCATTTCTTTATTATCTATAACTTTTAAAACTATTGCATCTCCATTTAAACTTTTAATGTATACTTTTTCGCCTTTTGAAATTTTTAAACTACTTTTAATCCTAACTTCTGTAGTAATACTTTTTGTCTTTTCTTCTCTAACTTCATTTCTAAGCATTTGGAGAGCTTTTTCAGTTGCTTTTAACTCTTCTTTATGAGATTCATCTTTTCTTATTTTTTCAATTAAAGCTTTTGCTTTTTCTTGTGCATTTTTTATAATTTGATCCGAATTTTCATAAGCTTCTTTAAGCATTTGATTTTTCTCTTTTTCAAAGTTTCTAAGTTTATCTTCATAAGAATCTCTAAGATTTTGAGCTTCTACCTTTAATCTCTCAACTTCTCCTTGAGCATCCTCTACTTCTCTACTTTTTTCTTTAATTGTAGCAATCATTGACTCTACTTTTTTATCTTCTTCAGAAATATACTTTTCAGCTCTTTCAATAATCTCTAATGATACACCTAATCTTCTTGCAATTTTAAGAGCATTACTTTCCCCAGGGATTCCTAAAAGTAATCTATATGTAGGAGATAAAGTTTCAGCATCAAATTCCATTGAAGCACTCTCTACACCCTCTTGATTGTATCCATACGCTTTTACTTCACTAAAATGGGTAGAAACTATTGTCTTAACTTTCTTTTCTTTTAAATGGTCAATTACAGCCATTGCAAAGGCTGACCCTTCCATTGGGTCTGTTCCTGAACCTAATTCATCTAAAAGTACCAGAGAATTTCTTGTTACTGATTCTAAGATTTCTTGTATATTTTTTAAATGTCCAGAGAATGATGATAAATTTTGTTCAATACTTTGTTCATCTCCAATGTCTGCATAAATTCCATTAAACATTCCTATTTCTGTTTTGTCTGATGCAGGGATAAGTAGTCCACATAAAGACATCAATGTCAAAAGTCCTGCAACTTTTAAGGCTACTGTTTTCCCTCCAGTATTTGGACCTGTTATAAGCATTATGTTATAATCTTTTCCTAACTCAAAACTAAGAGGAACAACTACATCTTGTGGAATAAATGGATGTCTTCCTTCTACTATTTTTATTTGTTCTCTTTCTATAATTTTAGGCATATTACAATTATATTCTTTAGCAAATTGATTTTTAACATTCAATATATCCAATTCTGTTATAGCCTCTGCTATTTTTAATAATCCTTCACTATTAAATCTAATATTATCAGTAAGTCTTAATAAGATTTTTTTTATTTCTTCTCTTTCTCTAACTTCAAGCTCTCTCATCTTATTATTTAATGGTAATACTGTTAAAGGCTCTATAAATATAGTTTGTCCACTAGAAGAACGATCATGTTCTATTCCTTTTAATTGCCCTTTAAAATCTGCTTTTATAGGAATTACGCTTCTACCTTCCCTCTCAGTAATAAGTCTTTCTTGGATCACTCCTGAATAAGTAGAACTATTAAAAATATCTTCTAATTTATTCTTGATAGTTTCAGATATTTGTCTCCTATTTTTCCTGATTTCACCAAGTTCTGGAGAAGCTGTGTCATTAATCTCTCCGTTATCATTAACTACTTTTTCTATCAAATCTTCTATCCCTTTATACACTGGAATTTCTTTAAATTTTGAATACAGTGTTCTATATTTACTTTCAAGTTCTTCAATTTTAGTTTTAGTTATTCTAAAAATTCTAATATTTTTCTTAATTTGAAAAAACTCTTCTGGAGCAAGATATGTTCCAATTAAACTTGTTTTTTCTATATAATTTTTAATATTTTTTACTCCACTTAAATCTACACCACCATCATATTTTGAAAGTTCAAAATATTGAAGTGTTATTTCAAGCTCTTTTCTAAGTTTATTTATATCATTAAAAGGTTCTAAATTACTTATCTTATCTATTGCTTCTTCTGTTATTGCATATTTACACAATAAATCTTTAAGTTTTAAAAATTCTAAAACTTTAAATGTATGTTTGTTCATTCTTCTCTCCTCAAAAATATAGAATTAGTCAAAATATTATATCACAAATCCTTCTCTCTTACCAAACCTAAATAAATCTATTTTTGAATTTCTCAATAATCTTTTAATATTTTTGTAAAGAAAAAATACTTGCTTTTTTTCTGCTAACATGATAGAATTTAAAACGGAATTTTCTTAGGAGGTGAATCGAATGAGAGTATGTGATATAACTGGAGTTGGGACTACAACTGGTAACCAAATTTCTCACTCACACAGATTAACAAAAAGAGTTTGGAAACCAAACTTACAAAATACAACAATCGTTGTAAATGGATTATCTTTAAAAGTTAGAGTTTCTACTAAGGCTTTAAAAACTTTAAACAGTAAATCAGAAGCTGAAGTAGTAAGCTACTTAAAAGCTAATGAGAAAACTTTATCTAAAAAATTATATAAAGCAATCAAAGCTAACTAATAAAAAGACAGATTTTACTGTCTTTTTTTTATTTTAAATAAAGGGATTTTGCATTAAGTACAATTAAAGACCTTTGCATAATAAAGCGTTGTTCGTTTGAGAAAGACAGCAAAACATAAATCAGAAGCTCTCCCACAGGGATAAGCTCCTTACAATCGCAACAGCTTCCCCAAACCAATGTGACGCTAGACTCTTAACTTTTATTTAGGTTTAAAAAAAATTTTATTTTAATGGGTTTTCTAAAGGATAAGCTTCGCAAAAAATATCCTACGCTTAGAATTTATGTTTTGTACTAAAAATTCGAAGCATACAAAGATCTTAACTAGTTTAAATAAAATTTTACACATACATAAAAATAGTACCTTAAAAAGATACTATTTTATGCATGAATATTAGTCTTTTTTGATAACTATAAAAAATTTTGTTCCTTTTCCTTCTTCTGATTCAAAATATATTTGCCCCTTATGAGCTTCAACTATTCGCTTTGCATTTACAAGTCCAAAACCTGTTCCATTATGTTTACCAAAAGTTTTTCCTGGTTTAAATATTTCTTTCTTGTTTTCCTCAGCAATACCTTTTCCATTATCTTCTACTACTATTTCTAACATGTCTTCTATTTCTATTATACTTATTTTAATTTTATCATCCAAATCATTTAAAGACTCATTAGCATTTTTTATTATGTTCCAAAATACATTATGAAATTTCATCTTATCTATATTTGCATATAAATTTCCATCTGTATATATCTCTGTAATGTCCTCTACTCTTAAAAGTCTAACTATATCTTTTATCATCTCTAATACGTCCTCTTTAGTCTTTTCAAGAGTCATGCTTTCTACTTCTGTTGTAAGACCCAAGACATCTTCTAAAGTGGTTCTTATCACTTCTAAAGACCCTTCCATTTTGGAAATCAATTCTTCTTTATTCTCTTTTATTTTCATTAGTTCTAAATATCCATAAAGACCTGTTAAAGGATTTTTCAAATCATGTACTATCGATGCCACTGATTCACCTATCAGGGATAATTTATGCATATCTTCTATTCTTTTTCTTTCATATTCACGAATATTTTCTATATCTCTAAAACTAAAAATAATATACTCTTCTTCTTTATATTCAAAAGGGTATACATTTAAAATTATACTAATTCTTTCTGTTAATCCACCAATACTAAAATTTAAAAAACCCTCTCTATTAAATATTGGTTCTTTTTTCTCTCTCACTTCTGAAATAAGTTTTTCAAACATACAACCACTACATGCTTTTAAAAAATGGCATCTATTATCTAACAAATTCATTTCACAAAGATTAGGAACCTTTTCTTCCCCAGTTGTAAAGCTTAGAGAAGGGATTTCCTTTATAAATTCTCTCATTCTTCCGTTAATAGAAACTATTTTCCCTTTTAAGTCAAATATTATAATATATTCTGGCATTGAGCAAACTAATGCCTTTAATATGGGACTATTTTCAAGCTCTTTAGATAATTCTTTCTCTAATTCCAAAATCCCTCCTCCTTTCTTTATTTATAATATCATTTCATACAGCCATCTATGGTTTCCATGCCCATATTCATTTTCTAAATATTCCTTCTTCAAAAATCCTATTTTTTCATAAAACTTAATAGCATTTATATTATTAGGTGAAACTGTAAGTTCTATACTTTTAAAACCATCGTCTAAACAATTATTTATTACCTCTTTAACAAGTTTTTTAGCATAACCTTTTCCTACAAACTCTTTCTTTGTAGCTATACCATAAATATAAATTTTTTCCTTTTCCCAATCTGAAATTAATTGTATCCAAGAAATTAAGTTTTCTTTAGAAAACAAACCGTAAACTTTCCCATATTTTATCAAAGGTTTTAAGTTCCAAATATCTACTGCTCCATTTTCTCCAAAAATTTCTATTTCATTTGCAATTATCTCATCTATAGTTTCTTTTTCATTCTTTTCAATTTTTCTAATCACCATAATTTACCTCATAAAGATAAAGCCCCTGTGGAGGTGCTATTAGTTTCCCATTTTCTTTTATATTGGGATTGTTTAATTTTTGTATCAAATAATCTTTTGGTTTTTCATTAAAATAAACTGCTAAACTAGAAGCTACTATTATTCTTACCATAGATTTTAAAAATGAGTTAGCTTTTATATATATATGAACCTCGTCTTTTTCTTCATAAGAGTATATTTCATATATTTCTCTCTCTCCATTTACAGCTGTACAATCTGCTTTTCTAAAGCTTCCAAAATCATGCTTTCCTTTTAATTGTTTAAGTATTTCATTTAATTTTTCACAATCAATTTCATCTTTTGTAAACATAACTTTATTTCTATCAAAAATATTTTTATTATGAGACAGTTTATATATATATGAACGCCATTTTGCTGAAAATCTAGAATTAAAATCTTCTGGAACTTCTTCTACATTTATTAAATTAATGTCTTCTGGTAATATATTTGATAAAGCGTGTTTAAAATTACTCAAAGGAATTTTAGAATTAGTAAAAAAATTGCTCACTTGACAAAGGGCATGAACACCTCTATCTGTTCTACCTGAATTTATAAGTTCCACTTCTTCTTTAAGGAGGATTTTTATAGCTCTCTCCATTTCCCCTGCAACAGTTCTATCTTTTTTCTGCCTTTGCATACCAAAAAAATTTGTTCCGTCATATTCATAAGTCATCTTAATATTTCGCATTATACACCTCATATATCTTATATACTTAGAATATCATAGATTTTAATATGAGTCTACTTTTTTGTAAAAAAAAGAGGTGATTACTCACCTCAAATAATTATTAAAATTTATAAGCTGCTCCTGCTGACAATACTAATGCTGAAGACGTATATCCTCCATCATTATCAATAAATACTTTTTCTCCTGCGTTCATAATTTTAATTTCCCCATTAAGTATAACATTATCTTGGAAATAATAATCCACTCCACCTATTAACTCTAAAAGTCCACTTGTTTCTGTATTTTTATCTATATTAATTTTATACATATCCTCGTAAGCCAAGAATCCATCTGTTGTATATTTTACTTGAACATATGGCGATACTTCTCTTGTTACATCAAATGTCCCTTTTACTGATAATCCAAATGCACTTTTTATTTCTTCTCCATCTGCATCATAAAGAGTCTTTTCTGGTAACATATTTATTCCTGCTTCTGCAATTAAATTTACGTTTTTCGCAGGTCTAAATTCACCATGTACATTAATATCATGAGTTATATAGCCTATTCTTCCAGCCGTTCCTACTACTGCTGTACTTCTGTTTATTTCATCCGAGTCCCAGAAAGCTCCTGAATATTTCAAATCAATTTTCCCATTATATGCATCAAATGAATATCCTGCTTTTAAAGCCATTATATTATTTTCTGAATCAACTGCGTCCATCCCTATCCCAATATATCCTTTTTTTGTCTGTAAAACTAATCCGGGTATTTCTGTATGTCCTTTGTCTTCATCAAATACTACCCCATTTGCCAATCCCATGTTAAAAGGATATAAAGATACTCCAACATCTTTTGTAAAGTTTAATTTCAAATATGTTTTATAAGATGTTTGATCTTCAAAAATGAAATCTGCATTATTACCTTTATCATCTTTACCATTAAAAGAAACTGCAGCATCAAATTGCGCTTCTATTTTCCTATCTTTTCTATATATTAACAATTCAGCTGCATTATCAGAACCATCTACATAATTACTATCTTTTACATCATCTGTATTATAATTTAATGTTATCTTCGTCTTATCATCTATTTGAACATTAAATTGAAGTTCTAAATCTGTATCTTCATTTGAATCATCATTTACAGTTCCTTCTCCTGTATCTACTAAGTTTGTTTTTACTCTAATCATAGTGTCTTCCAAAGACCAAGTTCCTGCTGCAAATGTTGTTCCTGTTACTAAAAGTAACCCTGCTAATAAAGTTGCTGTTCTTTTCATTGATTTGTTCATCCCCTTTTTTAATAATTATATATTTTATTTTTTATAAACTTAT